>NZ_JANION010000111.1:0-20730 GCF_024610815.1 Mixta sp. | reverse complement strand
GCCAGCGTCCTGACCATGGCGTCGTAGCCATCCTCCTGCTGCGGCAGCGTCAGGTTGAAAGCCTGACGCGTGATGCGTCCATTATGCTCCAGCGTCCAGCTGCCGCTAATCACAACCTGTCCATCATAGCGGCCGTGAAAGCCGGTGACGTTTACATTCAGCGTATCGTGCAGTTCGCCCAGCGGCGCGGCGGATATCAGTCGGCCGGGCAGCGCGTTGCTGAGATTGGTGACCAGCGTCTGCTGTAGCTGCTGATCGAGCGGACTGGCCCACAAATTGTTTGCCGCGATAACATACTTCACATCGCTGGTCTGATAGACCACGCCGTTGCCGGCGAGATAATCTGGCACGGCGACCCGCTCAACCCACAGCGGCAGCTGCGTCTCCGTCAGCAGCGCGCTCTGCGTCACCGGCGGCGGCGCCGACGTTCCCGTCGGCAGCTGATACATTGTGGTTTTAGTGGTGCTGCTACAGGCGCTGAGCGCCAGAGCCATCGCCAGCGGCATCCATTTCATCATTGTTTCGCCCTCTTCGGCTGCGGGTCCTCGCCCGGTTTCGCTTCAAACACCAGCGCGTTGCTCTTTTGATTGAGCGTTTTCAGTACCGGCTGCAGCTCACGCAGCACCTGATCGAGCCGCTGCATATCGCCTACCAGCTGGTTATAAGCCGGAGAGCCGGGCTGCAAGCCCTTCATGCTGCGATTCAGTTCGCGCAGCGTCTGCTGCATATCCTGCGGCAGCTGCTGCATGGACGGACTGGCGGTGATTTTATTCACATTATCCAGCGTTTTTTGCAGCTCGCGCAGGGTGCGCTGGCTCTCTTTCAGCGTGCCGGTAGCCTGATTAATCATCGGGTTGAGCGGCAGACTATTAATTTTGTCCAGCGCATCCATCAGTTTCTGCTGGATCTGGCTCAGGCCGCCGCTCACGGTCGGAATAATTTCCAGTCCGGCCACTTTATCCGGTCCTTTGTAGGGCGCCGCCTTGTCATAAAAATCGAGATCGATATACAGCGAGCCGGAAAGTAAGTTGCCCGTTTTAAGCGAGGCGCGCAGGCCACGTTTTTTCCCATCTTCAAGGTGCTGTCGGATATCGAAATCGGCGCCCAGACGTTTGATAAAGCGATCGGGTTCGATACGCACCAGCACCGGAATACGGTAGTCGTTGTTCAGCGACTGGTTCCAGCCCGGAACGGTATAAGGCACTTCCGCCACGGTGCCGAGACGAATACCGCGGAATTCGACCGGCGCGCCCGCCTGCAGGCCGCGAATTGAATCGCTGAAGAACATCAGGAAATCGAGATGCGTGCTATAGAGCGAATCCTGAATGCTGCGTTGATCGTCGTAAAGATGATATTCCGCCTTATTTTCCGCCGGTACGCCCAGTTCCCAGCCGTCGGGCACGTCGAAGCTCACGCCGCCGCTGAACAGCGTGGTCAGCGATCCCATTTCGACGCGCATGCCTGAAGCGGACATTTCAACGGCGATGCCGCTGTCTTTCCAGAAGCGCACGTTGGAAGTCACCAGCCGATCGTAAGGCGCGGCGACGAAGAGCTGATACTGCATGGCGCGCTTGTCGGCATCGAAGCTGCTGGTTTCCACCGAGCCGACGCGATAGCCGCGAAACAGCACCGGATCGCCGGGATTCAGCTGGCCCGCTTTGAGACTGTCGAGCACGATACGGATGCCCTTCGCGTCCGGCGGCGCCAGCGGCGGCGCATCCAGCAACTGATAGTGATTCGGCTTTTCGCCTTTGCTACCCGGCTGCAGTTCAATATAGGCGCCGGAAAGCAGCGTGCCGAGGCCGGTGATCCCTTCGCGCCCCACCTGCGGCTTCACCACCCAGAACACGCTGTCTTCATGCAGCAGTTTCTCCATGCCGGCATTCAGACGCGCCTTGATTTCTACGTGATGCAGATCGTCGGTCAGCACCGCGCTCTCCACCACGCCGACATCGACGCTGCGGCTTTTAATCGCGGTTTTGCCGCCCTCAATGCCTTCGGCATTGGTGGTGATCAGGGTAACTTCCGGCCCCTGATGGCTGAAATGATAAAACAGGATCCAGGCACCGATCAGTACGGTGACGATAGGGACTATCCAGACCGGCGACCAGCGTTTGATCTGTTCCACCTTCGCGACGCCGTGATTATTTTCCGTCAAGACTCGACTCCTTCAAATTATTTTCTGGCTCACGATCCCAGGTAAGGCGCGGATCGAACGTCATGGCGGCGAACATCGTCAGAATCACCACTGCTGCAAACAGCAAGGCGCCCACCGCGGGATAAATATTCATTAACTGTCCTATACGCACCAGCGCCGACAGTACGGCAATAACAAAAACATCGATCATCGACCAGCGACCGACAAACTCCACCACCTCATAGACCAGATGCATTTTTTCACTGTCGCGACTGCCGTGGCCGCGCGCATCCCAGCAGAGCCAGCCAATGGCCAGCATTTTCAGCGAGGGCACCATGATACTGGCGATAAAAATCACCAGCGCCACCGGGTAAGAGCCGTCGCTCCAGAGCAGAATAACCCCGGCCATAATGTTGGAACTCATCTTATCGCCCAGCGCTTCGGTCACCATAATCGGCATGATATTGGCAGGGATATAGATAAGGAATGAGGTGAGCAGCAGCGCCATCGTCCACTGCAGGCTATGGCGGCGACGTGCGTAAGCTGCGGTGCCGCAGCGCGTGCAGCGGTAGCGATCGACCGGCAGCACCGCGGTGCAGCACGGACAGGATCGCAATCCCTGGCGCAAACCGCTAATGCCAGCGCGCGGCGCAGAGGAGAACATCGGCTCCGGCGCAATCTGCCGCCAGAGCCAGCGCCGATCGACGCACTGAAAAGCGCGCAGCTGCAACAGGCAGAACAGACACCAGGGCAGGAAACTGCTGCCGATGCCGATATCGCCATAGGCCATCAGCTTGACGAAGCTTACCAGCACGCCAGCGAGAAAAATTTCCGCCATGCCCCAGCTTTTGAGCTGAAACAGAATGCGCGCCATCAGGACGCGCAGCGGCTGCGGCAATGGCAGCGGATTCACCAGCAGCAGGATCGCCACCATACAGAAAGCGGGCACCGCCTGCACAAACAGCAAGAACAGCGTGGCCAGGCTGGCGTAGTCCTCAGAGACCATGACCTGAGGAATTTCCATTAGGGTGATTTCGCTGCTCAGGCCGGAGACATGCATATTGACGAAGGGAAACAGGTTAGCCAGCAACAGCATAAACAACGCGGCCAGCGCATAACCGGAGGGCCGTCTGCGCGGCTCGCTCCAGTTAGCGGTCAGCGTGGTATGACAGCGCGGGCAGCTCGCCTTTTGTCCGGTATTCAGCGGCGGCAGCCGCGTCATCAAATCGCACTGCGGGCAAAGCATCCAGTGTTGCGGGTGTTCAGCTGAACACATACCTACTCCCGATCTCAGGCGCCGTTTTTCAGCGATTCCAGATATTCCCAGCGTTCAAACGCGCTCTCCAGCTGCTGTTCCGCTTCCGCCAGGGCATCCAGCACCGGCTGCGTTTTGTCATGCGGCTGGCTGAAGAAACTGGCGTCCGCCATTTGCGCCTGCAGCTGTTCAATCTGTGTCTCCAGCGCTTCCAGCTGCTGCGGCAGCTGCTCAAGCTCGCGCTGCAGCTTGTAGCTCAGCTTGGCGGCGGGCTGTTTTGCGGCGTCGCTTTTAACCGTATCAACCTTTGCGCTTTTTTCCACCGGCGCTGACGTTTTTAGCGCGACGGCGCGGCTCTGACGGAAAGCGGCGCGCTGCTGCTGCGCGTCGTGATAGCCGCCGACAAAGGCGCCGATTTCGCCGTTGCCTTCAAAAATCCAGCATTCGGTCACGGTGTTGTCGACAAACTGACGATCGTGGCTGACCAGCAGCACGGTACCCTGATAGCCGTCGATCAGCTCTTCCAGCAGCTCCAGCGTTTCGACGTCCAGGTCGTTGGTCGGTTCATCGAGGATCAGCAGGTTGCTGGGCTTCAGGAACAGGCGAGCCAGCAGCAGACGGTTGCGCTCGCCGCCGGAAAGCGCCCGCACCGGCGTCATCGCCCGCTTGGGATGAAACAGGAACTCCTGCAGATAGCCGAGAACGTGGCGCGGCTTGCCGTTGACCATCACTTCCTGTTTGCCTTCGGCGAGGTTATCCATCACCGTGCGATCGGGATCGAGAATGGCGCGATGCTGATCGAAATAGGCGACTTCCAGCTTGCTGCCGCTGTGCACGCGCCCACTGTCCGCCTTAAGCTGGCCCAGCATCAGTTTCAGCAGCGTGGTTTTGCCGCAGCCGTTCGGACCGATCAGCGCAATCTTGTCGCCGCGCTGCACCTGCGCGCTGAAATCTTTCACCAGCTGACGGCCTTCAATGCTGTAGTTGACGTTCTCCAGCTCAAAGACGATTTTGCCGGAGCGCGACGCTTCTTCCACCTGCATCTGCGCTTTGCCCATCACCTCACGGCGTTCTGAGCGCTCGCGGCGCAGCGCCTTCAGCGCGCGCACGCGCCCTTCGTTGCGGGTGCGGCGCGCCTTGATGCCCTGACGAATCCAGACCTCTTCCTGCGCCAGCTTGCGGTCGAATTCGGCATTCTGCATCTCTTCGACGCGCAGCGCCTCTTCTTTACCGGCGAGGTATTTATCATAGTCGCCTGGCCAGGAGACCAGCTTGCCGCGATCGAGATCGACGATGCGCGTCGCCATATTGCGGATAAAGGAACGATCGTGCGAAATAAAGATGATGCTCCCCTGGAAAGTTTTCAGGAATGTTTCCAGCCAGTCGATGGTTTCGATATCCAGGTGGTTGGTCGGCTCATCCAGCAGCAGTACGCGCGGATTGCTGACCAGCGCGCGGCCCAACGCCGCCTTACGCAGCCAGCCGCCCGACAGAGAGGAAAGCTCGACTTCCGGCTGGAGACCGATCTGCTCCAGCACGTCGTTGATGCGTGTCTCCAGCTGCCACAGGTTGTGGTGATCCAGCACCGACTGCAGGCGCGCCATCTCGTTCAGGTTTTTATCGCTGGGATCGTTCATTACTACGTGCGAAATGGCGTGATAGGCTTTCAGATGCTCCGCCTGCTCCGCCACGCCTTCCGCGACGAAATCATAAACCGTGCCGGCAATATTGCGCGGCGGGTCCTGTTGCAGACGCGCCACCACCAGATCCTGCTCATAAATGATGCGACCGTCATCCAGCGGTTGTTCGCCGTTAATGATTTTCATCAGCGTCGATTTACCGGCGCCGTTACGTCCGACCAGACAGACGCGCTCATTCTCTTCGATATGCAGCTCGGTATAGTCCAGCAGCGGCGCATCGCTGAAAGAGAGGTAAGCGTTGTGAATACTAATTAATGACATACGGCTATTCCTTACCGGCGTGAGTAATCAGCCAGCAGTTGTGAATATGGCGGTTGCGGGCAAAATCCTGCGACTGCGTTTTGGCGGTGATCTCCTGAGCGCGCAGGCCGAGCGTGGCCAGCCCCTCGTGATCCATCTTAAAACCGCGCTTGTTATTGGAGAACATAATGGTGCCGCTGGCGCGCAGCAGGCGCTTCAGATCGCGCATTAGCTGCAAATGGTCGCGCTGCACGTCAAAGCTCTCTTCCATACGCTTCGAGTTAGAGAAGGTCGGCGGATCGATAAAGATCAGATCGAACTGCTCATGACTTTCGCGCAGCCAGCTCAGGCAGTCCGCCTGCATCAGGCGGTGCTGACGCCCGCTCAGGCCGTTGAGACGCATATTGCGCTCCGCCCACTCCAGATAGGTGCGCGACATATCCACCGTGGTGGTGGAGCGCGCCCCGCCAAGGCCGGCATGCACGCTGGCGCTGCCGGTATAGGCGAACAGGTTAAGGAAATCTTTGCCCTTGCTCATCTGTCCCAGCATACGGCGCGCCAGACGGTGATCGATAAACAGACCGGTATCGAGGTAGTCGGTCAGGTTGACCCAGAAGCGGGCGTTAAACTCGCGCACTTCAAAATATTCGCCCTTCTCGCCCAGCTTTTGATACTGGCTTTTGCCCTTCTGCTTTTCGCGCGTCTTCAGCACCAGACGGTTCGCCGGCAGCTCCAACACCGTCAGCGTGGCGCTGATGACATCAAAGAGCCGCTGACGCGCTTTCAGGGCGTCGATGGTTTTCGGCGGCGCATATTCCTGAATCACCACCCAGTCGGCGTAGCGATCGACGGCGACGTTATACTCCGGCAAATCGGCGTCGTACAGGCGATAGCATTCGATGCCCTCCTGACGCGCCCATTTGTCCAGCTTCTTCATATTCTTCTTCAGACGGTTGGCGTAATCTTCCGCAATCTGCGCCGGCGCGCTTGCGCTGCTGCTGGCCGCCAGCTGATAGTTTTTCTGCACGCACTCCAGCGGGCCGTTTTTCGCCTTGAACTGGCGATCGGCGCGCAGCTGCAAACAGCTGAGAAGATCGGGCGAGGCGCTGAACAGCGAGAGATGCCAGCCGCCGAACTGGCTTTTCATCACGCGGCCCAGCTGACTGTGCAACGCGATCAGCGCCGGTTCGCTTTCCAGACGCTCGCCGTACGGCGGGTTGCTGATCACGGTGCCGACCGGCCCGTCAGGCAGCGGATTGCGCAGCTGCGCCACATCCTGCACGCCGAAAGTAAACAGATCTGCCACGCCAGCGCGACGGGCGTTGCCGCGCGCGCGCTCCAGCACGCGCTCATCATTATCATAGCCAAAGAAGCGCGATGTGGTTTGCTGCACGCCCTGACGCGCGCGGGTCTGCGCTTCGTCGATCAATTCGCGCCACAGTTCCGGCTGATGCGCTTTCCAGCCTTTAAATCCCCACTGACGGCGGTTCAGGCCTGGCGCGCGATCGCTGGCGATCAGCGCCGCTTCGATCAGCAGAGTGCCGGAGCCGCACATCGGATCGAGCAGTGGCGTGCCCGGCTGCCAGCCGGAGCGCAGCACGGTGGCCGCCGCCAGGTTCTCTTTCATCGGCGCCAGTCCGGTCTGCTGACGATAGCCGCGCTGATGCATGCCTTCGCCGCTCAGGTCGAGCGCGATGCTGGCGGTGTCTTTATTCAGCCAGACGTTAATGCGCACGTCCGGCTGCTCGCGATCGACGTCAGGACGCGGCAGGTTTTTGCGCGTAAAGCTGTCGACAATCGCATCTTTTACCTTCAGGGCGCCGAACTGGCTGTTGCGTATCGCCTCGTTGGTGCCGCTGAAATGTACGGCAAAGGTGCCGTCAATCAGGTTCGTCCAGTCGATCGCCTGCGCGCCGAGATAGAGATCCAGATCGCTGTAGACCGAGCATTCGCTCAGCGGCAGCAGAATGCGCGACGCCAAACGGCTCCACAGCAGGCTGCGATACATCAAACGATCGTCTCCCTGATAATGTACGCCGCCCTGGACAACCTGTAGGTCCTGCGCCCCCAGCGTCTCCAGTTCACTCTTTAACAGCTCTTCGAGCCCACGCGCCGTACTGGCAAACAGAGAATTCATATCGTCACTTACAGTATTGGGAAAATTGTTGCGCATTATAGCTAATCGCCGCCGCATGTCATAAAGTTAGCTTCCTTTAGCCGCAGATTCCTTTTGTCATCACCAGCCCAGCACGGAGAGCCTTATGATTGTCCTGTCACGCCTGTTTGTTCATCCGGTGAAATCGATGCGGGGATTGCAGGTCTCTCATGCGCAGGTCGCCGGGAGCGGACTGGCTTTCGATCGCCTTTTTATGCTGACCACCCCTGACGGCACCTTTATTACCGCGCGCCAGCACCCGCAGCTGGTACAGTTTATCCCGGCGCTGACGCCCGACGGCCTGTGGCTGCAGGCGCCGGACGGCAGCAGCGCAGCGCTGCGTTTTGATGATTTTCAGCCGCAGGCGGCGGAAACCGAAGTCTGGGGCAATCATTTTACCGCGCGCATCGCGCCGCAGGTCATCAACGACTGGCTGAGCGGTTTCTTCCCGCGTCCGGTGCAGCTACGCTGGGTCGGCCCGGAAATGACGCGACGGGTGAAACGACGTCCTGACGTTCCGCTCGGCTTCGCCGACGGCTACCCTTTTCTTCTGGTGAACGAAGCGTCGTTGTACAACCTGCAACAGCGCTGCGCGGCGGGCGTTCGGCTGGAGCAGTTCCGCCCTAATCTGGCGGTCACCGGCGCGCGCGCCTGGGAAGAGGATAGCTGGGCGCGCGTGCGCGTTGGCGAGGTGGAATTTGAGGTGGCGAAGCCCTGCAGCCGTTGCATTTTTACCACCATCAGCCCGGAGCGCGGCGAAAAGCATCCGGACGGCGAGCCGCTTAAAACGCTGCAAAGCTTTCGCAGCGCGCAGGATGAGAGCGGCGACGTCGATTTCGGTCTGAATCTGCTCGCCTGCAACAGCGGGGTGATACGCGTCGGCGATACGGTTGAGGTGCTGCAAACCCAGACGCCGCGACAGTACGGCGCAGGTAAGATAGTGGAGACGATGCAGGTAGAAGCCGAGGCGGAAAGCCGTGTCAGCATCAGTTATCGGGGCAGCCGCTTCAGCGGCAATAATCAGCAGGTACTGCTTGAGCAGCTGGAAATGCAGGGCTACCGCATTCCCTACAGCTGTCGCGCAGGGCTATGCGGCAGCTGTGAAATGCGGCTGGTCTCCGGCAAGGTCAAAGCGCTGAAGCAGGATGCGGTGCGCGATGACGGCACCGTCCTTAGCTGCAGCTGCATTCCCGCCGGCGATATCGAACTCGCCTGAGGCGGCGAGTCGGTTAACCGGCTCGGGCGTAACGCTGCGCCTGTTCAGCGTGCCAGGGCTGTAGGCGATCGTGCATAATTTTAATCGCGTCGCCCAACACCATGGTCTTTCCGCCCACCACCAGCTCAGGCTGGGCCAGAATGCAGAGCGCCGCGCTTTCTCCCGCCTCAATCACCAGCAGTCGCGCCTCATCGCCATTCTCAACCAGCGTGACCGTCACCAGATCGCTTTCGCCCGGCTGCCAGTGAGAACGCTGACAGACACGGAAGTGCCAGCTTTTCGGCATCAGCGGCTTGAGGAAACGCCAGGCCGCCAGCGCGTTCAGCAGCAGCTCATCACGTTGCTCGTCGCTGAGCGGCGCCTCACGGCAGCTCTCATGCCAGGCGAAAAACTGCGCCGCGTCGTCAACGCTGAAAACAGCGTCGCGAAACGCGTCGGGCGTCAGCATTTTGCGGGGAAAACGGGAGCGAAACAGCATACCATCCGCCAGGTCGAGCATCATACGATCCTGCTCTGCGTCGAAAAACCAACGCCAGTTGTCGTCAGGTTTTATCCTCATGGTTTGCCTTACTACAGTTGAGGGATCCGAAATTCAGGTTAATCGCCAACCTGAAGCAATAATCGATGTTCGTCAGATACGGCAAAAAAGAAACATCAGGCGCCGTAAATAATAAATATCCTGTCAGGAACAAAGAGTGTACAAAATATAAACCAGCCGGAAACAGATTAAAAGCCCCCGGCCAGATTCTTCAGGAAGGTCAGAGATGCGTCACAATCTCTTTAATCAGATCGGGCCCTTTATAAATAAAGCCGGAATAAATTTGCACCAGCGTGGCGCCTGCCGCTATTTTTTCCCGCGCCGCCACCACCGAGTCGATGCCGCCGACGCCGATGATCGGCAATTTATCCTGCAATTCTGCCGAGAGCCGCCGAATAACTTCGGTGCTGCGCAGCTGTACCGGCCGACCGCTCAATCCCCCCGCCTCATCGCTATATTTCATTCCGCTCACCAGCGAACGATCCAGCGTAGTATTAGTGGCGATAACGCCGTCAATTTGATGACGCACCAGGCTATCGGCAATTTGTACCAGCTCCTCTTCAGAAAGATCTGGGGCAATTTTCACCGCCACCGGCACATATTTCAGATGGCGCTTCTCCAGCAATTTCTGCTGCGCTTTTATTGCCATCAGCAAATCATCCAGCGCCTCGCCATATTGAAGCGTTCTTAATCCAGGCGTATTGGGCGAAGAGATATTTACCGCAATATAACCGGCGTGCGGATAGACTTTTTCCATACAGGTCAAATAATCGTCTTTACCCTGCTCGACCGGCGTATCTTTATTTTTGCCGATATTGATGCCCAGCACGCCGCTGAAGCTGGCGCGTTTTACATTTTCTACCAGCCGATCTACGCCCAGGTTATTAAATCCCATACGATTAATAATCCCCTCCGCCTCAATCAGACGAAACAGCCGCGGCTTCTCATTGCCTGGCTGAGGACGCGGCGTGACGGTGCCCACCTCGACAAATCCGAAGCCCATCGCGCCGAACGCGTCAATGCATTCGCCGTTTTTATCCAGTCCGGCCGCCAGGCCAAGCGCATTCTTAAACGTCAGCCCCATACATTTCACGGGACGCGCCGGCAAACGCTGGCGAATCAGTCCTTCCAGCGGCGTGCCGCCGATACGGCGTAGCTGTTGCAGGGTCAGTTCATGGGCATGCTCCGCATCAAGGCGGAATAACGCTTTACGTGCGAGGGGGTAAAACATGGGCTCTCCTGAATTCCCGGTGGCAAACGGGACGTTATTATCCGGCATAACGGCGCTAAAAAGCCAGAAATGTTAAATCGTGATGCCAGTTAACCGCATAACCCACCCGTCGCGCCCTGCTTTAGCGCAAAAACGGCTTTCTATTACCGGATAAATCATTTAAGCGTCGCCGTCCCCTCTGCCAGTATGAAGCCATAAGTTCTCAATAACGTTTAACCAATAACTTATAGTTATAAGGAGTCGCTATGCGCGTTATTACTCTGGCAGGAAGTCCGCGTTTTCCTTCGCGGTCCACGGCATTATTAACGCTGTGCCAGCATGCGCTGGAACAGCGAAACATTGAGGTGATCCCGTGGAATATTCATAACTTTCGTCCGGAAGATTTGATCGGTGCGCGCTTCGATTCCCCTGCACTGCTGGCGTTAAAAGAGGATCTGGCGGCGGCGGATGGCCTGATTGTTGCGACGCCAATCTATAAAGCCTCCTTTTCCGGCGCGCTGAAAACCCTGCTGGATCTGCTGCCGGAGCGCGCGCTGGAGCATAAAGTGGTGCTGCCGCTGGCGACCGGCGGCACGCTGGCGCATATGCTGGCGGTGGATTATGCCCTGAAACCGGTGCTTAACGCGCTGAAAGCGCAAGAGGTACTGCACGGCGTCTTCGCTGACGACAGCCAGATCGCGCATTACGATCGTACGCCGGAAATCAGCGACCTCCTGTCCGGCCGCCTCGACGATGCGCTGGCAACCTTTTACTACGCCCTGCAACAGCGCGAAGCGCGACTGGCGCAGGCGGTATAAGGAGAAGCGCATGAAATCTGTTATCCGCCAGTTCATTGCTCTGCTGCTGCCCGGCCTGCTGAGCGTCAGCGCCGCGCTTCACGCCGCGCCGCAGGCGCCGGAAGCGATCCGTATCGGCTATCAAAAAGGCTCCGTCAGCATGGTGTTGGCGAAGGCCCATCGCCTGCTGGAGCAGCGCTACCCTTCAACGCAGATTCGCTGGGTGGAGTTCCCCGCCGGGCCGCAGATGCTTGAGGCGCTTAACGTCGGCAGTATCGATCTCGGCAGCACCGGCGATATTCCGCCGCTTTTCGCTCAGGCGGCGGGCGCCGACCTGCTCTATGTCGGCGCGGAGCCGCCCAAGCCGAAAGCGGAAGTGATTTTGGTGCCCACCGACAGCAAGATCAAAACGGTGGCCGATCTGAAAGGCCGTAAGGTGGCGCTGCAAAAAGGCTCCAGCTCGCACAACCTGCTGCTGCGCGCGCTGCAACAGGCTGGCCTGGGATTTCAGGACATTCAGCCGGTCTGGCTGACGCCCGCCGACGCCCGCGCCGCCTTTCAACAGGGGAACGTTGACGCCTGGGCGATCTGGGATCCCTACTACTCCGCCGCGCTGCAACAGGGCAATGTGCGGGTACTGACCGACGGCAGCGCGCTGAACCTGACCGGCTCCTTCTACCTGGCGACCCGCAGCTACGCGGAATCCCACAGCGACTTCATCCAGTCGGTGCTGGATATTTTCAGCCAGGCGGACGCGCTGACGCAGAGCCAGCGCGCGGAAAGCACCACGCTGTTGGCGCAGAGCATGGGCCTGCCTGAAGCGGTGATTTCCAGCTATCTCGATCACCGGCCGCCGACCCGCATCTCGCCGGTCAGCCAGCAGACGGTGCAGGCGCAGCAGCGCACCGCCGATCTCTTTTATCAAAATCATCTGCTTCCTGTGAAGCTCGACATTGCCAGCCATATCTGGCGCGGCGCATCCGCTCAGTGAGTAAGGAGAATTATCATGGCATTATCCGTATTCTGGTTTTTACCCACCCACGGCGACGGTCACTATCTGGGCACGGCGGACGGCGCGCGCCCGGTTGATCACGGCTATTTACAGCAGATTGCACAGGCGGCGGATCGATTAGGCTTCGGCGGCGTACTGATTCCAACCGGGCGCTCCTGCGAAGACGCCTGGCTGGTAGCCGCCTCGCTGATTCCTGTGACGCAACGGCTGCGTTTCCTGGTGGCGCTGCGTCCCGGCGTAATATCGCCGACCCAGGCGGCGCGCCAGGCAGCGACGCTCGATCGCCTCTCCAACGGCCGCGCGCTGTTTAACCTCGTGACCGGCGGCGATCCAGAGGAGCTGGCGGGCGACGGCGTGTTCCTCGATCACACCGAGCGCTATGCTGAATCGGCCGAATTCACCCGCATCTGGCGGCGCGTGCTGGAAGGCGAAACCGTCGATTATCAGGGCGACTATCTCCAGGTGCGCGGCGCGCGTCTGATGTTTAAACCGGTGCAGCAGCCGCGTCCGCCGCTCTGGTTCGGCGGCTCCTCGCCGGTGGCGCAGGATCTGGCGGCGGAACAGGTGGATGTCTACCTCACCTGGGGGGAGCCGCCAGCGCTGGTGAAGGAGAAGATTGATCAGGTGCGCGCCAAAGCGGCGGCGCAGGGGCGTTCAGTGCGCTTTGGCATTCGTCTGCACATCATCGTGCGGGAAACCAACGCCGAAGCCTGGCAGGCCGCCGATCGGCTGATTTCCCATCTCGACGACGAGACCATCGCCAAAGCGCAGGCGGCGCTGGCGCGTACCGATTCGGTCGGCCAGCAGCGGATGGCGGCGCTGCACAACGGACGTCGCGATCGGCTGGAGATTAGCCCGAACCTGTGGGCGGGCGTCGGTCTGGTGCGCGGCGGGGCCGGCACGGCGCTGGTAGGCGATGGCCCGACCATCGCCGCCAGGATGCAGGAGTATGCCGATCTCGGCATCGAAACCTTTATCCTCTCCGGCTATCCCCATCTGGAAGAGGCGTATCGGGTCGGCGAACTGCTGTTCCCCCATCTCGATCTGGCGGTGCCCGACGTGCCTGCGCCGCGTAAAGCGCAGGCGCATGGCGAAGCGGTGGCCAATGATTTCGCGCCGCAGAAAGTCTCGCAAAGCTGAGGGAGACCGCCATGAGCAAGCGTAAATCGGGCGCCCGGCATCCGCTGGTGCCCTGGCTGCTGCCGGTGCTGCTGTTGACGATCTGGCAGATCGCCTCCCAAAGCGGATGGCTTTCGACGCGCATTCTGCCCGCGCCGGAGAGCGTGGTGCTGACCTTCTGGCGTCTGAGCGCCAGTGGCGAGCTGTGGCAGCATCTCGCCATCAGCAGCTGGCGCGCGCTGACCGGCTTCGCCATCGGCGGCGCCATTGGCCTTTCGCTCGGCCTGATCGCCGGCGCGTCATACTGGGGAGAGCGTCTGCTGGATACCTCGGTGCAGATGCTGCGTAATATTCCGCATCTGGCGCTGATTCCGCTGGTGATTTTATGGTTCGGCATCGATGAGTCGGCCAAAATCTTTCTTGTCGCTCTCGGCACGCTGTTTCCGATCTATCTCAACACCTTCCACGGCATTCGCAATATCGATCGCGGCCTGGTGGAGATGGCGCGCAGTTACGGGCTCTCCGGCTGGCGCCTGTTCAGCCAGGTGATGCTGCCCGGCGCGCTGCCCTCCATCATGGTCGGCGTGCGCTTCGCCCTCGGCCTGATGTGGCTGACGCTGATCGTCGCGGAGACCATCTCCGCCAACTCCGGCATCGGCTATCTGGCGATGAACGCGCGCGAATTCCTGCAAACCGACGTGGTAGTGGTAGCGATCGTGCTTTATGCGCTGCTGGGCAAGCTGGCGGACGTCAGCGCCGTACTGCTGGAGCGCCTGTGGCTGCGCTGGCATCCCGCTTATCAACAGAAGGAGGCCGTAATATGAATGCTGTCTCAACCCCGTCGCGCCTCAATGTCGGCACGCCTGTTGGGCTACAGGGCATCAGCAAACGCTTTGGCGATCGCTCCATTTTGCACAATATCGATCTGCACATTCCATCGGGTCAGTTTGTCGCCGTGGTGGGGCGCAGCGGCTGCGGCAAAAGCACCCTGCTACGCCTGCTTGCCGGGCTGGAGTCGCCCAGCGAAGGCGAACTGCTGGCGGGTCAGGCGCCGCTGGCCAGCGCGCAGGAAGAGACGCGCCTGATGTTTCAGGATGCCCGCCTGCTGCCGTGGAAGCGGGTGATGGATAACGTGGGGCTGGGGCTGCGCGGTGACTGGCGCCCGTCGGCGCTGCGGGCGCTGGAGGCGGTGAACCTTGCCGATCGCGCTGATGAATGGCCCGCCGCGCTCTCCGGCGGCCAGCGGCAGCGCGTGGCGCTGGCGCGCGCGCTGATCCACCAGCCCGGTCTGCTGTTGCTGGACGAACCGCTGGGGGCGCTGGACGCCCTGACGCGTATTGAAATGCAGGGACTGATTGAGAATCTCTGGCGTCAGCAAAATTTTACCGTGCTGCTGGTGACGCATGATGTCAGCGAAGCGGTGACGCTGGCCGACCGGGTGTTGCTGATTGAGGAGGGAAGAATTGGGCTGGACCTGGCTATCGATCTGCCGCGTCCGCGCCGACGCGGTTCCGCCCGCCTGGCGGAGCTGGAGGCGCAGGTGCTGGAGCGGGTGATGCAGCGCACGCAGCCTGCGGCGGCGGAGCCTCGCTACGCCCGTCGCTGAAACGACCGCGGCCCGGGCAACAGAAAGGGCGGCCTGCGCCGCCCTTTCTACTCTTCACGTCATGCCGTCAGGCATTCAGCGCTTTGCTGATTTTCTCATAGAGATCGCCGGAAAGTTTCTCCAGTCCCTGTAGTTCTTCTAACGCGCTGCGCATCATCTGTTGACGATCCGCGTCATACCGCTTCAGACGGATCAGCGGTTCAATCATACGCGCAGCCACCTGCGGGTTACGGCGGTTGAGATCGGTCAGCATCTCCACCAGGAAGCGATAGCCGCTGCCGTCTTTGGCGTGGAACGCGGCCGGATTCGCCGAGGCGAAGGCGCCGATTAGCGAACGCACGCGGTTCGGGTTGCCCATGCTGAAGGAGCGATGATACAGCAGTTCACGCACGCGGTTTAACACATCCGGCGCCGGGCTGGTCGCCTGCAGCGTAAACCATTTGTCCATGACCAGGCCATCCTGATGCCAGCGCTCATCCCAGACGCGCAACATCTCATCGCGACATTTCAGCTGCGCCATCACCGCCGCCGACAACGCGGCCAGCGCATCGGTCATGTTATTGGCCTGCTGATACTGCGCCCGTACCAGACGGTTGGCCAGTTCGGCGTCGCCCAGCGCCAGGTAGCTCAGGCAGACGTTCTTCAGGGCGCGCTTGCCGATGTCGCCATGCTCAACGCGGTACTCCGGCGTCTGATGGGCGTGATAAACCGCCAGCCATTCGTCCGCCAGCTCGACGGCCAACGTGCGCATCAGCGCGTCGCGCACCGCGGCGTTCGCTTCAGGATCGATGATCTCGAACAGCGCGGCGATCTCATTTTCGCTCGGCAGCGTCAGGATCAGCGCCATCAGCGCCGGATCGAGCCGATCATCCAGCAGTACCGCGCGGAACGCGTCGGCGACATGCAGCGGCAGCGACAGCGGCTGCCCCTGCTGATAGCGCGCAACGTTCAGCTTGATATGGGTGGCGAGCAGGCTCTGCGCCGCATCCCAGCGGGAAAAATCGTTGCGGGCGTGACGCATCAGGAAGGTTAACTGCGCGTCGCTCCAGTTATAGTCGAGCTTCACCGGCGCGGAGAATTCGCGCAGCAGCGACGGCACCGGCTGATGATAAACCTTGTCGAAAATAAAGGTTTGGAACTCTTCGGTCACGTTCAGTACGTGATGCACCGGTTCGCCGTTATGCTGTAACGGAATCGGCTCGCCTTTATCGTCGTAGAGTTCGATATCGAGCGGAATATGCAGCGGCAGCTTTTCATGCTGATCGGCAGTCGGCGGCGTCGCCTGAGTGACGTGCAGAGTATACTGCTCCAGCTCCGGGTTGTAGTCGTCGCGCACGGTCAGCACCGGCGTGCCGGACTGGCTGTACCAGCGGCGGAACTGCGTCAGATCGATATGCGAGGCGTCTTCCATCGCCTGAACGAAGTCGTCGCAGGTGGCGGCGCTGCCGTCATGACGTTCGAAGTAGAGCTGCATCCCTTTCTGGAAGTTCTCTTCGCCCAGCAGCGTGTGCATCATGCGGATCACTTCCGATCCCTTCTCATACACCGTCAGGGTATAGAAGTTATTCATCTCAATCACCTGATCGGGACGGATCGGATGCGCCATCGGGCTGGCGTCTTCGGCAAACTGCGCGCCGCGCATGATGCGCACATTATCGATGCGGTTCACCGCGCGCGAGCCGAGATCGGAACTGAACTCTTGATCGCGGAACACCGTCAGCCCCTCTTTCAGGCTGAGCTGGAACCAGTCGCGGCAGGTGACGCGGTTGCCGGTCCAGTTATGGAAATATTCATGGCCGATCACCGCTTCGATGCCGAGATAATCTTTATCAGTGGCGGTTTCCGCCTTAGCCAGCACATATTTGGAGTTAAAGATATTAAGCCCTTTATTCTCCATCGCGCCCATGTTGAAGAAATCGACCGCGACGATCATAAAGACATCCAGGTCATACTCCAGGCCGAAGCGCTCCTCATCCCACTTCATGCTGTTTTTCAGCGAGGTCATCGCCCAGTCGGCGCGATCGAGGTTGCCGCGATCGACATAGATCTCCAG
This sequence comes from Mixta sp., assembly GCF_024610815.1. NCBI lineage: Bacteria > Pseudomonadati > Pseudomonadota > Gammaproteobacteria > Enterobacterales > Erwiniaceae > Mixta > Mixta sp. The sequence continues at coordinate 3,692 of NZ_JANION010000111.1, read as the reverse complement.
CGCCACGTCGCGGCCCGAACGGGTGGTGAAGCTGTCGCGCAGGATGTCGAAATCCCCCGCCACCAGCGCAAACAGATAGCATGGTTTCGGGAACGGGTCCTGCCACTTGATCCAGTGGCGGCCATCGTCCATCTGGCCTGCTTCGAGGCGGTTGCCGTTGGAGAGCAGGAACGGATAGCGCGCGCGATCGGCAATCAGCGTGGTGGTAAAACGCGCCAGCACGTCAGGGCGATCGAGATACCAGGTGATATGGCGGAAGCCTTCCGCTTCGCACTGGGTGCAGAGCGCGTCGCCGGACTGATAAAGCCCTTCCAGCGCCGTGTTGGCGTCCGGGTGAATGTCGTTGACGATGGTCAGGGTAAAATTATCGGGCAGGTTGGTCAGCACCAGCGCGCCCTCTTCCAGCTGATAATCCTGCCACGGACGGTCATCTACCATCAGCGAAACCAGCGTTAAATCTCCACCGTCAAGACGCAGCGCGGCCTGACTGTCACCGAGGCGTTTAACTTTGCTGACCGCCGTCACGCGCGTATTGCTGGCGTCGAGGTTAAAGGTCAGATCGATATCGGTAATGGTATAATCCGGCGCACGGTAGTCATGGCGGTACTTTACTTGCGGCTTTTGCGTCATACATTCTTCTCGCGTCTACAATGATTTAACCCGCTAAGTCTATTCCGGTTGACTGCGGCTTGCCACGTCGAAACGGCGCTTTTCGCAGTTAATGCTACATCCTGTTTACAGGGATACGTTTCTCCTCGACCTTTCCCCCCGTTTTATGCTGTGATTGGCTTCAATAAATCTGCCGGCAGGTTATACTTTTTCTTCTGAATACCTGTTTACACCTACGGAAACGCCCCGCGCGAGAGGATGCTGAAACGCACCATGACACGATACGCTTCCCCGATTTTAACCACGATGCTTGATACCGATGCCTACAAGCTTCATATGCAGCAGGCTGTATTTCATCGCTATCACAACGTGACCGTTACCGCAGAGTTCCGTTGTCGGGGCGACGATCTGTTAGGTATCTACGCCGATGAGATTCGCGCCGAGATTGCGCATATGCAGCAGCTGGCGCTAAGCGATGAGGAATATGCTTATCTCGCCAGCCGTCCCTTCTTTAAGCAGGATTACCTCGACTGGCTGAAGGCGTTTCGCTACAACCCCGATCAGGTCAAGGTACGCAACCACGACGGCAAACTGGATATCCGCATCAGCGGGCCGTGGCGCGAAGTGATTATGTGGGAAGTGCCGCTGCTGGCGCTGATCAGCGAAGTGGTTCACCGCCACCGCTCACCGCAGGCGACACCGGAGATGGCCGTTGAGCGTCTGCTACAAAAAATCGATGATTTCAAACAGGTTACGGCGGATATCGATCTGTCGCGCTTCCGCCTGATGGATTTCGGCACCCGTCGCCGCTTTTCGCGCGATGTGCAGTTCGCCATCGTCAGCACGCTACAGCGCGATTTCCCCTGGCTGGTGGGCTCCAGCAACTACGACATCGCCCGTCGGCTCGACATTACGCCGGTCGGCACTCAGGCGCACGAATGGTTCCAGGCGCATCAGCAGATCAGTCCGGTGCTGGCCAACAGCCAGCGGGCGGCGTTGCAGGCCTGGCTGGATGAATATGACGATAAGCTCGGCATCGCGCTAACGGACTGCATTACGATGGACGCCTTTCTGCGCGATTTCGGTCCCGGCTTCGCCAACCGCTATCAGGGGCTGCGTCATGACTCAGGCGATCCGGTGGAATGGGGCGAGAAAGCGCTGGCGCATTATGAGAAGCTGGCTATCGATCCGCACAGTAAAACGCTGGTCTTTTCCGACAACCTCGATTTCAACAAGGCGATCGATCTCTATCGTCACTTCGGCCAGCGCACCAATGTCGTCTTTGGCATCGGCACACGTCTGACCTGCGATATTCCGCAGGTGAAGCCGCTGAATATCGTGATTAAGCTGGTGGAGTGCAACGGCAAACCGGTAGCGAAACTCTCCGACAGTCCGGGCAAAACCATCTGTCAGGATAAAGCCTTTGTCCGCGCCCTGCGCAAAGCGTTTGATTTGCCGCTGGTGAAAAAAGCCAGCTGACCCGACGCGTCAGCACGTTTTTTCCGCGTGCTGACGCTCTTCCCCGCCGCGCCTTCTGATTAATCGACGAAATAAACAGAAAACTTTCCGCCAGCGATGAATTCTGCTTGTGTCCTGCCGGACGGCAAGTAACATAGATTAGCCCTAATTTCGGGGTTAACCCGTTTATTTTCGAACTAATAAAGAGAGAACTTTATGAGCGTAGTGCCTGTAGCGGACGTACTGCTCGGCCAGGTTGCGGTTGGCAGCGATGTCACCGTGCGCGGTTGGGTACGTACCCGAAGAGATTCAAAAGCCGGTATTTCCTTTGTCGCCGTGTATGACGGCTCCTGCTTTAATCCCGTTCAGGCTGTCGTCAATAATTCTCTGCCTAATTACCAGAGCGAAGTGCTGCGTTTAACGACCGGTTGTTCCGTCATCGTTACGGGCAAAGTGGTTGAATCTCCGGGCCAGGGACAGAGTTTTGAGATTCAGGCGACTGCAATTGAGGTGGTGGGCTGGGTAGATGATCCCGACACCTATCCGATGGCGGCGAAACGTCACAGCATCGAATACCTGCGTGAAGTAGCGCACCTGCGTCCGCGCACTAACCTGATCGGCGCTGTGGCACGCGTGCGTCATACGCTGGCGCAGGCGCTGCACCGCTTTTTCCATGAGAATGGATATTTCTGGGTTTCCACGCCGCTGATCACCGCTTCCGATACCGAAGGCGCCGGCGAAATGTTCCGCGTCTCTACGCTGGATCTGGAAAACCTGCCGCGTGACGCGCAGGGCAAGGTCGACTTTAACGAAGACTTCTTCGGCAAAGAGGCGTTCCTGACCGTATCCGGTCAGCTGAACGGCGAAACCTACGCCTGCGCGCTGTCAAAAATTTATACCTTTGGCCCAACGTTCCGCGCCGAAAACTCCAATACCAGCCGCCACCTGGCGGAGTTCTGGATGTTGGAGCCGGAAATCGCCTTCGCCTCGCTGGATGACGCCGCCGATCTGGCGGAAGCGATGTTGAAGTATGTCTTTAAAGCGGTGCTGGACGAGCGCGCCGATGATATGGCGTTCTTCGCCGAGCGCGTAGACAAAGAAGCGGTCAGCCGCCTGGAAAAATTTGTTACCGCCGATTTCGCCCGCGTGGATTACACCGACGCTATCGACATTCTGCTCGCCAGCGGTCAGGCATTCGAAAACGCGGTTGAATGGGGCATTGACCTCTCTTCCGAGCATGAGCGCTACCTGGCGGAAAAACATTTCAAAGCGCCGGTGGTAGTGAAAAACTATCCGAAAGACATTAAGGCTTTTTATATGCGCCTTAACGACGACGGTAAAACTGTGGCGGCGATGGATGTGCTGGCGCCGGGTATCGGGGAGATTATCGGCGGTTCGCAGCGTGAAGAGCGTCTCGACGTGCTGGATCAGCGTCTCAATGAAATGGGCCTGAACAAAGAAGATTACTGGTGGTATCGCGACCTGCGTCGCTACGGCACCGTTCCTCACTCCGGTTTCGGTTTAGGTTTCGAACGTTTAATCGCCTATGTCACTGGCGTACAAAATGTAAGAGATGTTATCCCGTTCCCACGAACGCCGCGCAACGCCAGTTTCTAAAATCTGAC
>NZ_JANION010000106.1:0-12760 GCF_024610815.1 Mixta sp. | reverse complement strand
AATTTATTCTCATACCAAAAAACTTTGTGTAATACTTGTAACGCTACATGGAGATTAACTCAATCTAGAGGGTATAAATAATGAATCGTACTAAACTGGTACTGGGCGCGGTAATTCTGGGTTCAACTCTGCTGGCTGGTTGCTCCAGCAACGCTAAAATCGACCAGCTGTCAAGCGACGTTCAGACTCTGAACGCTAAAGTTGACCAGCTGAGCAACGACGTGAACGCAATGCGTTCTGACGTTCAGGCTGCTAAAGATGACGCAGCTCGTGCTAACCAGCGTCTGGACAACCAGGCTCACTCTTACCGTAAGTAAGAGTTCTGGTAATAAAAATGGCGCCTGTCGGGCGCCATTTTTTTTGCTCATTTTTCTTTCCTGCTAATCTCTTCCGCTAAGACCTTCTTCCCTTCTCTTAATCCTTTTCAACCGTCTCGCTAAACGCGCCATTCAGCGTTCTCACGCTTTTTCCGGCTTCGCCTGAGTCACCCCAGCCTTTTGCTTCTCCGAAGGCGCTGCGTCACGCTGAGGCGCTTTTTCCGCGGTTTGCGTCTCGCCTCCGCTTACCGCCTCGCCCAGGTTAACCAAAATCGGCATGCCGGAGCGTCGTTTTAGCGCCGCCTCGATTAATGCGCTGTCGCTCTCTTTGCTTTTGATAAAGCGCTTCAGCGCGCCGGTCAACGGCAGCGGCATGGTTTGCGGATCGTCTTTCTCATTGCGCGACAGCGGCTGGTGTACTTCGATATAGCGTTTACCGTCGGGTTCGACGGCATATTTCACCGGCTGGTTGATAATCTGTACGCGCGTTCCCTTCGGCACGCTGCTGAACAGCGCTTCGATATCATCTGGCCGCAGACGAATACAGCCGGAACTGACGCGCATGCCGATGCCGAAATCAGCATTCGTGCCGTGGATCAAATAGTGGCCGCTGCCATACGCGAGGCGCATGGCAAACAGCCCCATCGGATTATCCGGCCCGGCCGGCACCATTGGCGGCAGCGTGACGCCTTCTTTAGCATAACGCTTGCGAATATTCTCAGTCGGCGTCCAGGTTGGGTTAGGAATTTTCTGACTGATACTGGTCACCATTGACGGCGTCATTGCGCCCAGCTGGCCAATTCCAACCGGATAGACAATCACCTTATTTTCCCCTTTCGGATAATAATAGAGGCGCAGCTCCGCCAGATTAACCACGATGCCCTCGCGTTTGGTATCGGGCAGCAGCATCTGCTGGGGAATAATCAATTCGCTACCCGCCTTCGGCAACCAGGGATCGGTACCGGGATTGGCTTCCAACATATTCAGCAAGCCGATTTTGTAGCGTGCGGCGATAGCCTCCAGCGGCCGGTTATCGGCAGGCACAATCGTCGTGCTGTTTTCGCCGATCAGCCGGCTGTTTTCAGCAGGGAGCGGATATTCGGTCGCGCTCACCAGCAACGGCGCCAGCAGCGCGGCGCCTGTCAGTAAAAGGGCGAAGGGAAATGATACTTTCATGAAGGCTTCTCTCGTCGTCAGTAAAACGCACCCCGCTAACCGTAGCGGGGTGTGAGAGAAGTGTAGCTTAGCAGAGCGCCTGGGCGCGGGCGCGAATAGTGCGAATCATCGCTTCCAGTCCCTGAGAACGGGACGGCGTGAGGTGCTGGGTCAGCGCCAGCTGTTCAAACCAGGGACGGACGTCAAACTTGACGATCTGCTGCGGCGTCATCCCCTGATAGAGGCTAAATACCACTGCAATCAATCCTTTAACGATAGCGGCGTCGCTATCGCCCTGTAACTGAATGGTGCCGTCCTCAGCCTGATCCATCACAATCCAGACCTGGCTCTGACAGCCGGAAACGCTGTATTCCGGCTGGCGGAAGGAATCGGACAATTCCGGCAGCTTTCCGCCCAGCTCAATTACATACAGATACTTTTCTTCCCAGTTGGCGCAGCGATTAAAGTTACGCACCAGCTTCTCTTTTTCTGGCAGTGTCGCCATTCCTTCCTCCCTTGCCAGCCGGACGGCGTTAGCCTCCCAGCAGGCGGTGTATACGTGTCAGCCCCGCAGCAAGCCGATCGGCCTCTTCCTCGCTATTATACATGGCGAAAGAGGCGCGGCACATGGCAGGTACGCCGTAGTGCTTCATCAGCGGCATGGCGCAGTGGTGGCCGGTACGGATGGCGATGCCGTATTGATCCAGAAAACTGCCGACGTCATAGGCGTGATGCTTGCCGAGATTAAAGGCGATAACGCCGGCGCGCGTCTGCGGTCCGTAGATCGCCAGATCGGGCACCGAAGCAAGCTTGTCCAGCGCATAGCCCATCAGCGAGTGCTCCCAGGCCTGAATGTTGTCCAGACCAAGCGACTCAACGTAGGCCAGCGCAGCGCCAAGGCCGATGATGCCGCCGGTATTCGGCGTACCCGCTTCGAGGCTCCACGGCGCTTTCGCGTAGGTGGTGCCTTCCGGCAACATGACCGTTTCGATCATCGAGCCGCCGCCTTCCCAGGGCGGCATATCCGCCAGCAGCGCCTGACGGCCATAGAGCACGCCAATGCCGGTCGGTCCGTAGATCTTATGCCCGGAGAAGACATAGAAATCACAGCCGATATCCTGCACGTCGACGCGCTGATGCATTACCGCCTGCGCGCCGTCCACCAGCGTCACCAGCCCCGCCGCTTTCGCCTGCGCCACCAGCGCTTTGACCGGGTTGACGGTGCCCAGCACGTTGGAAACGTGCGTCACCGCCAGCAGCCGGGTGCGATCGTCAATCAGCGACGCCAGACGTCCGACGTCCAGTTCGCCTTCAGCGGTCAGCGGCAGCACGCGGAGGGTCGCGCCGGTGCGCGCCGCCACCATCTGCCACGGCACGATGTTCGCGTGATGCTCCATCTCGGTGATAATGATGTTATCGCCCTGACGGAGCTGGGTGCCGCCCCAGCTGTTCGCCACCAGGTTAATGCCTTCGGTGGTGCCTTTAACGAAAACAATCTCTTCCGGCGAGGCGGCATTAAGAAAACGCGCCGCCTGGGCGCGCACGTTTTCCATATCGGTGGTGGCGGCGGCGCTCAGCGAGTGAATGCCGCGATGTACCGCGGCGTAGCCGTGCTGATAAAAGTGGCTTTCCGCGTTGATGACCGCCAGCGGTTTTTGCGCGCTGGCCGCGCTGTCCAGGTAGGCCAACGGCTGGCCGTTGACCTCGCGCGACAGGATCGGGAAGTCAGCCCTGACGCGTGCGAGATCAAAACTCATTGAATGCCTCCGGGGAAACGCTGCTCGATACGCTGCAGCACCGTCGCCTTCAGCGTTTCATTGTCGATGGCCTCGGTCAGCTCAGCGGCGAAGGCGTAGACAATCATGCGCTGCGCCGCTTCTTCGCTGATGCCGCGCGCGCGCAGATAGAACATCTGTTCTTCGTCGATACGGCCAACCGTCGCGCCGTGGCTGCATTTCACATCATCGGCGTAGATTTCGAGCTGCGGTTTGGTGTCCACTTCCGCCAGGCGACCGAGCAACAGGTTGTTGTTAGTCATCTGACCGTCGGTTTTCAGCGCATGCGGCGCCACCTTGATCATGCCGTTGAAGACGGCGCGCGCGCGATCGCGCACGATGGTCTTATGAAGCTGACGGCTCTGGCAGTAGCCTTTGTTGTGCTCCAGGAAGGTGCGGGTATCGCATACCTCTTTATCCACCGGCAGCACCAGGCTGTTGATGGAGAGGTTGCTGTTTTCGCCGTTAAGCTGCGCGCTGGTGTTATGGCGGCTCAGGCCCGCCCCCAGCAGGAAGCTGTGGCTGCTGACGTTCGCATCGCGACCGACGACGATATCATTGTGCGCGAAATGGTAGCTGCCGACGTTTTCAAATGCGAGTTTGGTGTGGGTCAGCTGCGCATTGTCGCCTACCGCCATTGTCAGGCGCGCGCCGGTAAAGTGCGGCTGGTCGTTCAGGCTGACATAGTGCTCGATAACCTGCGCCTGCGCGCCCGCTTCAATCTGCATGTGGTGGCGATAATGAACGGTGTTCAGCGCCTCTTCGTTCCGACCGCTGCTGATATGCAGCAGATAGAGCGGACGCGCCGCCGCTTTGCCACGCGCCAGGCGCAGTGTGGTCGCCTGTTCCGCCAGACTTTCGGTCAGGTGCAGAAACACCTCCGGCTGAACCGGCGCGGCCAGATTGCGGCGCTCCGCCGCGCTGGCGACCTGCACTTCAAACTGGTCGAAATCAGCGTCGCTGAGGCTGGCGCTAAAGTGCCCGTCAACAAACACCAGACGCACCGCATCCAGCGGCAGGGCCAGCGAGGCGACCTGCTCCGCCGTCAGCGCCGCTTCCGCAGGCAGTACGAAACGGTGGCTGAACAGTTCGTCCAGCGGTGTATATTTCCAGTTTTCATGCTTGCGGGTCGGCAGACCCAGCCGCATCAGCTGCTGCCAGTGTTGCTGCGCCTGTAGCGAGCGATCGTCGCCGCGCGACTCAAACAGATGATGCCACTGTTGCAGCGCGTTCTCACTCCTGGTCGGTAAGCCAGCCATAGCCTTGCTCCTCCAGCTGTTTCACCAGCGTAAAGTCGCCAGATTTCACGATTTTGCCCTGATACAGCACGTGTACGTAATCAGGTTTGATGTAGTCAAGAATGCGCTGATAGTGCGTCACGATAATAAAGGCGCGCTTGCCGTCGCGCAGCGAGTTCACCCCGTGGGAGACGATTTTCAGCGCGTCGATATCGAGACCGGAGTCGGTTTCATCAAGAATGCAGAGATCCGGCTCCAGCGCCGCCATTTGCAGAATGTCGTTACGCTTTTTCTCGCCGCCGGAGAAGCCGACGTTTACTGAACGGGTCAGCAAATCTTCCGGCATCTTCAGCATGTCGATCTTCTCTTCGATAAAGTCCTGGAAGTCGAAACGATCCAGCTCGCCCTGTCCGCGATATTTACGCACCGCGTTAACCGCGGTTTGCAGGAAAAACTGGTTGCTGACGCCGGGGATTTCTACCGGATACTGGAAAGCCATGAAGATACCTTCGCCGGCGCGCTCTTCCGGCGACAGCTCCAGCAGATCTTTGCCTTTGAACGCCACCGAACCGCCGACGACTTCGTACTCCTCGCGGCCCGCCAGCGTGGCGGAGAGCGTACTTTTACCGGAGCCATTCGGCCCCATGATGGCGTGCACTTCGCCCGGTTTGATCTCTAAATCCAGTCCGCGCAGGATGGCCTTATCTTCAATACTTACCTGTAAATCTTTAATGCTTAACATGTTTTGTCCTTCGCTTGCCCGCAGGCAACGATGCAGATAACGCCGACGTTAGCCGACGCTGTGTTCCAGACTAATGGCCAGCAGCTTTTGCGCCTCAACGGCGAATTCCAGCGGCAGCTCAGAGAAGACATCCTTACAGAAACCGTTAACGATCATCGAAATGGCGTCCTCTTCGCTGATGCCACGCTGCAGGCAATAGAACAGCTGATCTTCGCCGATGCGCGAGGTGGTCGCTTCGTGCTCCAGCTGCGCGGTGTTGTTGCGCGTCTCCACGTACGGGAAAGTATGCGCGCCGCAGTCCGGGCCGATCAGCATAGAGTCGCACTGGGTAAAGTTGCGGGCGTTGGTCGCCGTCGGCATGATTTTCACCAGGCCGCGATAGGTGTTCTGACTTTTACCGGCGGAGATCCCTTTTGAAATAATGGTCGACTTCGTGTTTTTACCGATATGGATCATCTTGGTGCCGGTGTCCGCCTGCTGGCGGCCGCTGGTCAGCGCCACGGAGTAGAACTCGCCGATGGAGTTGTCGCCGCGCAGGATCACGCTGGGATATTTCCAGGTGATGGCCGAACCGGTTTCCGACTGCGTCCAGGACATTTTGCTGTTTTCGCCTTCGCACAGCGCGCGCTTGGTCACGAAGTTCAGGATACCGCCCTGGCCTTCGCCGCCGGGGAACCAGTTCTGCACTGTAGAATATTTCACTTCGGCGTTTTTATGGATGATCACTTCTACCACCGCCGCGTGCAGCTGATAACTGTCGCGCACTGGCGCAGAGCAGCCTTCGATATAGCTGACGTAGCTGTCTTCGTCGGCGATCAGGATAGTGCGTTCAAACTGACCGGTTTTCGCTGCGTTGATGCGGAAATAGGTAGAGAGCTCCATCGGGCAGCGCACCCCTTTCGGGATATAGACAAAGGTGCCGTCCGACGCGACCGCCGAGTTAAGCGCGGCAAAGAAGTTATCGTTATGCGGTACTACGGTGCCGAGATACTTCTGCACCAGCTCAGGATGTTCCTGAATCGCTTCGCCGAAGGAACAGAAAATAATCCCCTGCTCCGCCAGCTTGTGACGATAGGTGGTGGCGACGGAAACAGAGTCGAAAATGGCGTCCACCGCCACCTCTTTGCCTTCGCGCACCGGTACGCCCAGCTGGTCGAACGCCTTTTCCACTTCCTGCGTCAGGTAGCTGCTGCTCGCCTGCGCGCCGGAGGTTTGCGTCGCGCCCGGCTCTGAGGCGCAGCTGTCGTCGCAGTTGCCGCACGAAGGCGCCGAATAGTAGCTGTAATCCTGATAGTCCAGCTTATCGTAATGGGCTTTCAGCCAGTGCGGCTCTTCCATTTGCAGCCAGGCTTCATAAGCCTTCAGGCGGAAGTTGAGCATCCATTCAGGCTCGTTGCGCTTGGCGGAAATGGCGCGCACTACCTCTTCGCTGATGCCGTGCGCCAGCTCGTCGGTCTGTAATTGGGTAAAGAAGCCTTCCTTATAATTCTGTCGGCCGCCTTCCCAGATTTGTACGTCATCTGATGCTTCACTGTTTCGGGACATAGCAATGTTACTCGACGCCAAAGCTCTCGCCGCAACCGCAGGCGTGCTGAGCTTTAGGGTTATTAAATTTAAATACCTGATTCAGGCCTTCGCGCACGAAATCAACCTGCGTGCCGTCAATAAACGGCATCGCCTGCAGCGGCACGTAAAGCGTTGCGCCCTGATGAGTAAACAGCAGATCGTCTTCCGCCGGTTCTTTCACCAGGTCCATCGTGTAGCCGAAGCCCGCACAGCCCGACTGTTTTATGCCCAGTCGCAGCCCTTTTACATGCGGATCGTTGGCGGCAAGCGTTTTAATTTGCTGCGCCGCGCTGTCAGTTAAGGTCAAACCCTTCCAGATGAAATCATCTGGAGAGAAAGATGCCGGATTTGCAGATTGCATAGTTTATTACCTCGCGATGCGATGCCTGGCAGTCCTGGTCCACTATGGTAGTGATAATGGTAATTGCTTCAACCTCTTGTTTTGCAGGGATAAGCGCAAACCGCCTTTTTTCGTGCCGTTTTATTAAGGATAGTCTCTGCGAAGCAGTTTGCTTTTACAGCGACGATGCCCGCAGGGGCGGAGAATAATAGTATAAAATCAATAAGTTAAAAAGCGCCTAATGCGCTAAATCAACCCTGTCGTTATTTTACGCTTCCTGGTCATAAAGAGGATTGTTATTGCCGATTTTATCGACAGGCAGCATTAATGGATAAATTATCCCGCAACGCCATTGCAACCTGGCGCATTTTTATTATGATAATGATTATCATTAACATGCCACAGGTGAAGCATGAACGTTTCCATCAATGCCTGGCTACAGTACAAAATTGATGAATATAAGTTTGCCGTGCGCGATATCACGGTCGATTTCTACCTGGCGCAGGCAAAGCTGAATCGTCCCGACTGTTCGCTCGATCAGCTGCGTAATTTTAACGACACCTGTTTAGATATGGCCGAACTGTGCCAGCTCAATGGCGATGAGCAAAGTTATCTTCATGCGCTTGGCAAGCTGCACCACCGACTGCTGCACGAGATCAACAATAAACAGCGCGAACGGTTGTTCCGCATGCAGGCTTGCCAGCTGGCGCGACACTCTTTGAGCAAGCTCTGCCACCAGCTGGCGATGAGCGGCGACTGGGAAAAAGCCACCGCGTTGCAGAGCGATTTTGTCAAGCACGCCGCCTGGATCTGGTAGCTTTTACGCCTTTTCCAGACGGCGTCCGCCTTATCAGGAGACGGGCCGCCTGATCGCCGTCGAAAGCCGCGCGCTGCAGCAGAGACGATCCTGACCGTCGAAAATATCGATCTGCCAGACCTGATGCGTACGGCCAAGCTGCAAAGGGCGGCAGCGTCCGCGGACTTCCCCTTCGCGCACCGCGCGCAGATGGCTGGCGTTGATCTCCAGCCCAACCAGCGCCTCGTCCCCTTCGGTACAGAGATAGCCTGCCATCGAACCGAGCGTCTCCGCCAGCACAGCCGACGCGCCGCCGTGCAGCAGGCCAAACGGCTGGCGCGTGCGTTCATCTACCGGCATCACCGCTTCCAGCCCATCCTCCAGCAGCGCGGTAAAGCGGATGCCTAAATGCCCAACCAGATTATCAGCGCTGCGCGCGTTGATCTCCGCCAGCGTCGCCTGGCGCTTCCAGATGCTCATGGCATCAGCTCCAGCAGCGCCTGCAGCGGATGGCGCATGCCGTTGCCCTCAATCCGCTTCACCTGGCTGCGGCAGGAGTAGCCGGTCGCCAGACAGCGCTGCCGCGGCAGCCTCTGCATCTGCGGATGCCAGGAAAGCTCATAGATCCCCAGCGAGTTGTCGAGATTTTTCGCCTCATGGCCGTAGGTGCCCGCCATGCCGCAGCAGCCGACGTTGATATTCTCCAGCCGCGCGCCGAAGCGGGCGAAGATCGCCGCCCATTGCTCAGGGGTGGCGGGCAGCGCCGTCACCTCGGTGCAGTGCGCGAACAGATACCAGGATTCGCCGGTCGGCTGCTTGATCTCGCGCGTCGCCAGCGCCTGATGCAGCCACTCGTGCACCAGCTGAACGTGGAAGTCGCCGCGCCGATCGCCCAGCGTCTGCTTATACTCATCGCGGTAGCAGAGCACCAGCGCCGGATCGACGCCGACCATCGGCATCCCCAGCTGCGCCAGCCGGTTAAGGAAATCCGCCGTTTTTTGCGCGGTGCGGGCGAACCGCTTCAGGAAGCCTTTAATATGCTGTGCCTTGCCGTTGGGGGAAAACGGCAGCAGCACCGGCCGGTAGCCCAGCTTTTCAATCAGACGCACAAAGTCCGCCACCAGCTGCGCTTCGTAGTAGCTGGTAAAAGGATCCTGTACCACCAGCACCGTTTTTTCGCGCTGCGCAGCGTCGAGGCGCTCCAGCTGTTCCAGCGTGGTCGCCGATGCCGGATGGCCTGCCAGCTGCTGTTTCAGCGTCGGCGTGGAGAGCAGCGGCAGATCGACCATGCCGATATGACGCTGGCTGAGATTGCGCACCCAGGGCTGCTTCAGAAAGAAGTTAAACGCGCGCGGCGCGCGCGCCATCACCGGCGCGTAGCTTTCCACCGCCGCCACCAGATGATCGCTGACCGGACGCAGATAGCGGGTATGGTAGAGCTGCAGGAAACGCGAGCGAAACGCCGGCACGTCGATTTTAATCGGGCACTGCGTCGAACAGGCTTTACAAGCCAGGCAGCCGGACATCGCCTCTTTCACTTCATGGGAGAAGTCATATTCCCCTTTGCGCGCATACCAGCTGTTGCGGGTGCGCGCGATCAGCCCGCGCAGGCTGATGGCCGATTCCGGGATCTGCCGCTCCAGCGCCAGCGGATCGACGCCCTTCTCCGCCAGCAGGCGCAGCCATTCACGCGTCAGCGTGGCGCGCCCTTTCGGCGAATGGATGCGGTTGCGGGTAATTTTCATCGACGGACACATCGGACTGCGCGCGTCGAAGTTAAAGCAGAGGCCGTTGCCGTTGCATTCCAGCGCGCCGCGCCACTCGTTACGCACGTCGAGTGGGATCTGGCGGTCATAGTAGCCGCGCGTCACGCTGTCTATTTGCATCATCGGGTCGTCAACGCCGAGCGGCGTACATATTTTGCCGGGATTCAGCCGGTTGTCAGGATCGAAAGCGGCCTTAATGCGACGCAGCTCCTGATAGAGCGCCTCGCCGAAAAAGGCCGGGCTGTACTGGGCGCGGAAGCCTTTGCCATGCTCACCCCACAGCAGGCCGCCGTAGCGCGCCGTCAGCGCCACCACCTCATCGGAAATCTGCTTCATCAGCATCTCCTGCTGCGGATCGCACATATCCAGCGCTGGACGCACATGCAGCACCCCGGCGTCGACGTGGCCGAACATGCCGTAGTTCAGTCCATGCCCGTCAAGCAGCGCGCGGAACTCGACGATATAGTCCGCCAGCCGCTCCGGCGGCACCGCCGTATCTTCGACAAAGGGAATCGGTTTGGCGCGCCCTTTGGCGTTGCCCAGCAGACCTACCGCCTTTTTACGCATGTTATAGATGCGCTCAATAGCGCCGATATCGTTACAGAGCTGATAGCCAATAATGCCGCCCTGCTGCTGCGCCATCAGCGCATCAAGACGTTCGCAGAGTGCGGCGACCCGCGCATCGATCAGCTGACGATCGTCACCGGCGAACTCGACGATATTGATGCCGAGCATCTCTTTGTCCGGCACGTCGGTGATCAGTTCACGCACCGAATGCCAGACGATATCTTCGCGCGCCAGGTTCAACACTTTTGAATCGACCGTCTCGACCGACAGCGCTTTCGCTTCCACCATCAGCGGCGCGTTGCGCAGCGCCGAATCGAACGAATCATATTTAATATTGACCAGCCTGCGCACCGCAGGCAGCGGCGTAATATTCAGGCGCGCTTCGCTGATAAAGGCCAGCGTGCCTTCAGCACCGCAAAGAATGCGGGTTAAGTCGAACGTTTGCAGATCGTCGCTCAGCACATGGCGCAGATCGTAGCCGGTGAGAAAGCGGTTAAGGGGCGGGAACTTCTCGGTAATCAGTTCGCGCTGTTCGCGGCAGCGGGAAAGGACGGTGTGATAGATGCGTCCTTCCGGCGTCTGCTCCTGCGCCAGCTGTTCCGCCAATTCTACCGGCATGGGGCGGGTGTCGAGAATGTCGCCGCCCAGCAGCACTGCGCGCAGCCCCAGCACGTGATCGGAGGTTTTGCCGTAGACCAGCGAACCCTGCCCGGAGGCGTCGGTATTGATCATGCCGCCCAGCGTGGCGCGGTTGCTGGTGGAAAGTTCCGGCGAAAAGAAGTAGCCCAGCGGCTTAAGATACGCATTAAGCTGATCTTTTATCACGCCAGCCTCGACGCGCACCCAGCCTTGCTCCAGGTTAACGTCCAGAATGCGGTTCATATAGCGCGACATATCCACCACGATGCCCTGATTCAGCGACTGGCCGTTAGTGCCGGTGCCGCCGCCGCGCGGGGTGAAGGTCAGGCTGGAGAACGGCGGGCTGGCGGCGACGCTGGCGATCAGCGCCACGTCGGCGGTGGATTGCGGAAAAAGCACCGCGTCCGGCAAAAGCTGGTAAATACTGTTATCTGTGGACATGGTAAGACGGTCAGCGTAGCTGGTGGCCGTATCACCGGTGAAACCACGCTGTTTCAGCGCGTCCAGAAATGAAAGCACCAGCTGCACGAGGCCCGGCGCCTGAGAAATCTGTGGGATCATTATCGGGTGACCAAATGTTGTGTATCGTTTGCGCTTGCTGTTTTTGTTGCTGATTCTCGTTGTATCACATTTTTTTATGGGGTGCTGTTTTTTCAGGAAACGTAACAACTTCCGCCGTGCGCCACTGTCGCAACGTGAGGAAATCCCGCATTATTAAAGGCCAGGCGGCAATGGGCCGCTGACGATGGCAAGGCATAAATTAAGGATCTTTTTTTCGTATGAGAAAACTGCAACAGGAAATGGATTTAACTCAAATTCTTTTCTCACTGATGTTCATCCTGCTGATGATTGTCGCCTGTTTCTGGGTGGTACAACCTTTTATCCTCGGATTCGCGTGGGCGAGCATGGTGGTGATCGCCACCTGGCCGCTGATGCTGAAGCTGCAGGCGCTGCTCTGGGGGCGACGTACGCTGGCGATCATCGCCATGACGTTAATCCTGCTGCTGCTGTTTATTATTCCGGTCGCGCTGCTGGTTAACAGCCTGATTGATAACGTGGGGCCGCTCGTCGCCTGGGCAACCTCCGGCAATTTGCATCCGCCGCAGCTCAACTGGCTGCATCAAATCCCGCTGGTCGGCAGCAAGCTTTACACCAGCTATCATCTACTGCTGGATGGCGGCGGCAGCGCGCTGATGGCCAAAGTACAGCCTTATGTCGGCCGCACCACCGGCTTTTTCGTGGCGCAGGCGGGCCATTTCGGTCGTTTTCTGCTGCATCTGGGCCTGATGCTGCTGTTCAGCATCCTGCTTTTCTGGCGTGGCGAGCAGGTAGGCAACGGCATTCGCCACTTCGCTTTTCGTCTCGCGTCGCGTCGCGGCGACGCGGCGGTGCTGCTGGCCAGCCAGGCGATCCGCGCGGTGGCGCTGGGCGTGGTAGTCACCGCGCTGGTGCAGGGCGTGTTGGGCGGCATTGGCCTGGCCATTTCGGGCATTCCTTACGCTACGCTGCTGACGGTGCTGATGATCCTGTTCTGCCTGGTGCAGGCGGGGCCGCTGCCGGTGTTGATTCCGGCGGTGATCTGGCTCTACTGGAGCGGCGACACCACCTGGGGCACCGTGCTGCTGGTCTGGAGCTGCGTAGTCGGCACGCTGGATAACGTGTTGCGCCCGGTGCTGATCCGTATGGGCGCCGATTTGCCGATGATCCTGATTCTCTCCGGCGTTATCGGCGGGCTGGTCGCCTTCGGCATGATTGGTCTGTTTATCGGCCCGGTCGTGCTGGCGGTCTCCTATCGTCTGGTCTCAGTCTGGATGCATGAGGCGCCAATGCCCGATGAAGATCCTGAAGATGTAGTGGAG
>NZ_JANION010000105.1:0-78975 GCF_024610815.1 Mixta sp. | reverse complement strand
CGCCGGCTGATAGCGGTTCATATCACCTCACCGGCGCTTTTCGCAGATTAGCACGTCCTTCATCGCCTCTGACTGCCAGGGCATCCACCGTGTACGCTTGGTCGCTTAACCTCACAACCCGCAGGCGTCTTGCGACACCGCATGGTGCGAGAAATTGAGAGACTCTGAACAGTTCTTTATGCAAGAAGCTGCTCTTTCAAATTTTCAGCTTGTTCCGGATTGTTAAAGAGCAAATACTGCACAATACATTCGTGAATGTATTCTGGAGTGGTCATCAACCTGACGTTGATGGTGGAGCTAAGCGGGATCGAACCGCTGACCTCCTGCGTGCAAAGCAGGCGCTCTCCCAGCTGAGCTATAGCCCCAGATATACTGTAAAATCACCGTTAACCTTTAATTCCGTTCAGGACAAGGCATGGTTTCGCGAAGCATAGTAAACTATGCAAGCCGGAACCATAACGCCGTACTGGAAGGAATTGGTAGGCCTGAGTGGACTTGAACCACCGACCTCACCCTTATCAGGGGTGCGCTCTAACCACCTGAGCTACAAGCCTGCCGGGATTTTACTGCTCGTTAATTTCTATCAGACAATCTGTGTGAGCACTGCACGGGAAGGTATCAGCTTGGTAAGGAGGTGATCCAACCGCAGGTTCCCCTACGGTTACCTTGTTACGACTTCACCCCAGTCATGAATCACAAAGTGGTAAGCGCCCTCCCGAAGGTTAAGCTACCTACTTCTTTTGCAACCCACTCCCATGGTGTGACGGGCGGTGTGTACAAGGCCCGGGAACGTATTCACCGTGGCATTCTGATCCACGATTACTAGCGATTCCGACTTCATGGAGTCGAGTTGCAGACTCCAATCCGGACTACGACGCACTTTATGAGGTCCGCTTGCTCTCGCGAGGTCGCTTCTCTTTGTATGCGCCATTGTAGCACGTGTGTAGCCCTGGTCGTAAGGGCCATGATGACTTGACGTCATCCCCACCTTCCTCCGGTTTATCACCGGCAGTCTCCTTTGAGTTCCCGCCATCACGCGCTGGCAACAAAGGATAAGGGTTGCGCTCGTTGCGGGACTTAACCCAACATTTCACAACACGAGCTGACGACAGCCATGCAGCACCTGTCTCACGGTTCCCGAAGGCACTAGGGCATCTCTGCCGAATTCCGTGGATGTCAAGACCAGGTAAGGTTCTTCGCGTTGCATCGAATTAAACCACATGCTCCACCGCTTGTGCGGGCCCCCGTCAATTCATTTGAGTTTTAACCTTGCGGCCGTACTCCCCAGGCGGTCGACTTAACGCGTTAGCTCCGGAAGCCACTTCTCAAGGAAACAGCCTCCAAGTCGACATCGTTTACGGCGTGGACTACCAGGGTATCTAATCCTGTTTGCTCCCCACGCTTTCGCACCTGAGCGTCAGTCTTCGTCCAGGGGGCCGCCTTCGCCACCGGTATTCCTCCAGATCTCTACGCATTTCACCGCTACACCTGGAATTCTACCCCCCTCTACGAGACTCAAGCCTGCCAGTTTCAAATGCAGTTCCCAGGTTAAGCCCGGGGATTTCACATCTGACTTAACAGACCGCCTGCGTGCGCTTTACGCCCAGTAATTCCGATTAACGCTTGCACCCTCCGTATTACCGCGGCTGCTGGCACGGAGTTAGCCGGTGCTTCTTCTGCGGGTAACGTCAATGACGGCGCGTATTAAGCACCATCCCTTCCTCCCCGCTGAAAGTACTTTACAACCCGAAGGCCTTCTTCATACACGCGGCATGGCTGCATCAGGCTTGCGCCCATTGTGCAATATTCCCCACTGCTGCCTCCCGTAGGAGTCTGGACCGTGTCTCAGTTCCAGTGTGGCTGGTCATCCTCTCAGACCAGCTAGGGATCGTCGCCTAGGTGAGCCGTTACCCCACCTACTAGCTAATCCCATCTGGGTTCATCCGATGGTGTGAGGCCCGAAGGTCCCCCACTTTGGTCTTGCGACGTTATGCGGTATTAGCCACCGTTTCCAGTGGTTATCCCCCTCCATCGGGCAGATCCCCAGACATTACTCACCCGTCCGCCACTCGTCAGCGAAGCAGCAAGCTGCTTCCTGTTACCGTTCGACTTGCATGTGTTAGGCCTGCCGCCAGCGTTCAATCTGAGCCATGATCAAACTCTTCAATTAAAGTCTGATGCTCACAGAAAAACGTCGTAATGAATTACGTGTTCACTCTGAGACTTGATACTGCAAATGTGTTTTGCGATATCCGTCCTGTGAGTGCCCACACAGATTGTCTGATAAATTGTTAAAGAGCGGCGCCACATTCTCAGTGGCGCGGGCTGCGTATACTACGCTTTCCCGCTGAAGAGTCAAGAATTTATTTTCTTTTCCCTTCCTGACAAGGCCGACTAAGAAGCCGTTGTTCCGTGTCAGTGGAGGCGCATTATAGGGAGTTCTTTTCGGCTGACAAGTACTAATTTCAAAAAATAAATCAGATGTCGATTTTTTCGTCAAACCGTTAGTTTTTCCAGCTTTTCAAAGCCGTAACGCTGTAAAACGGGCATTAATTGCACAGCGTCCGGCGTCATTTCCATGCAAAACGCGACATTACTCTCTTTAGAGCGTGCGTCCGGAGCTTCATGTTCCAGCAGCCAAACGGTGCGACGCGCGATTGCCGCTCCAGAATCAATCATTCGGGTGCCTTCAGGCAATACCGCCTGCAGCTCGTCAGCCAGCAGCGGGAAATGGGTACAGCCCAGTACGACCGTATCCGGCGGCTCTGCCATCCGCAGCCAGGGCTGCAGGATGCGACGCACGGCATCAAGTGAAACCTGATGACCATGTAACTTCATTTCGGCTAATTCTACCAGCTCGCCTGAACCTAACATTTCGGTCTTACATTCACTGGCGAATTGCGCCACCAGCTCCTGAGTATAAGAACGACGCACCGTCGCCCGCGTCGCCAGAAGACCAACGACGCCATTACGCGTCAGTCTGGCGGCTGGCTTAATCGCCGGCACAACGCCGACAACGGGAAAACCAAAGCGCGCGCGCAGCGCAGGTAAAGAAACAGTGCTGGCGGTATTACAGGCAATCACCACCATAGATAAAGGATAACGACGCGTTACCGCTTCAACGATAGCGACCACGCGCTCAACGATGAACGCTTCCGTCTTTTCGCCATACGGAAAGGCGACGTTATCGAAAGCGTAAAGATAATGAAGATTCGGCAGCAGCTGCCGAATCTCATCATAGACAGAGAGCCCGCCCACGCCGGAATCAAATACCAGCACGGTGGGTCGTAATTCAGAAGCTGTAAGTTCCGCTGAGGTAGTACTCACGTCCTGCGGTTGGGTAGCCATACGCTGTCTCGTAATCTTTATCGAACAGGTTGGCAATTCTACCACGAACCGTCAGGTGAGAGGTGACAGGATAAGAGGCTGAAAGATCCACCAGGCTATAGCTCGGCATACGTCGCTGCTCGCTGGCGAATTGGTTGGTATTGTTGTAATACCCTTTTCCATAATATTGCCAGGCCACATCCATATCAAACCCGAACATCGCCCAGTCCAGCTGATATTTGAACTGTTGACGTGAGCTATGCGCCAGAACTTCATTATCGCTGTCACGACGCGGATCGATATAGCTTAGGGTAACGCGATGCGAAAAGATGCCGGTATCCATGCTGCCGGTCCATTCTACGCCACGGATTGTTGCCGATTGTATATTGTAATAAGCGCCCTGGAACGTGCTGCCGTTATAGAAATAATCAATCAGGTTATCGATTTTGTTCTGATAGGCTGAGAGCCGCCAGTCAACGGGGCCAGTAAGCCCTTCAAGACCTACTTCCCACTGCTTCGACTTTTCCGCTTTCAAATCGGGCGAAGCGACAATATATAGCCGTTGCTGACCATACATTTGCCCTAGCGTTGGCGCCTGAAAAGCCGTCGCATAGGAGAGCGTAGCGCGGTAGCCCGGCGTAAACGTCCAGCCGACGGCAGTCTGCCAGGTCGTATTCCAGCCGAACTGATTGTTATCGTCGCCGCGTAATGCTGCTTCTAGCGTCACGTCATTAAACGCTTGCTGGCCCGTCAGGTAATAACCGGTATTGATACGCTTATAACGATCGGAGGCGTAGTCGTCATGCGAGACCAGCCGTTGCTCCTGTCGATCGATCCCGGCGCTGACCATACCGCGGCCAATGCGGTAACTATTGCCCCATTGCAGGTTGCGCTGCTCCATATCATCCAGCGACGTGCCGCGCTGATAGCGTCCCTGCGTGCTGGCATAGTTATAGTCTTTATATTTTTGCAGGCTCAGTGTGAGCTGCGAGGTGTAATCGCCTTGGGTAAAAGAGAGGCCGCTTTCCCAGGTATGATTGTAAAGCTGGCGGATATCGCCGCCGTCGGGATAATTCGCGTCATATTCGCTTTTATTATCATAGCCGTAACCACGAATAAAGCCTGAAAAGGCATCGCTAAAGCGATGATCGACACCGGCCCAAAATGTTTTACTGCGGAAGCCGTCACGGTCGCTATCCACCACATATGTAGATTGCGGCTGTACGTTAAAGCCTTTCGTATCCTGAAAAGCGCCCGCTACGGTCAAAAGCGTATCTTTTCCTAACGTCTGGCGCAGCGCGCCGTCATATTGCTGATAATGGTTAGAACCTACGCCAACCTGAAGCTGGCTTACCGGTTGCTCCGCCTGGGTGATAATGTTGATTACCCCGCCGATAGCGTCAGCGCCATAAACCGCTGAGCGCGCACCCCGGATAAACTCAATGCGCTGCACAAGCGAAATCGGGATCTGATTGTAGTCAGCAATTCCGGTAATACCCGGCTTTGCCAGCGGGATGCCGTCAATCAGCACCAATGTATGGCGCGCCTCGGTACCGCGGACATAGAGGGAATTTACCTGCCCCATTCCGCCGTTTTGCGCAATGTCGACACCTGGCAGACGACGCAACGCGTCCGTTAGCGTTTTTGCTTGCCAGCGATCAATATCAGCTCGCGTAACAATATCAACCGGCGCCAGCACGCTGGATACAGGCTGTTGGGTTCGGTTTGCGGTAACGGTCAGTTCTTCATTATCCGCCGCAGCGCCGGGCTGCGCCCAAAGGGAAATCGCCGTGACGGCCAGCGCCAACGGCGTTTTTTTCATTATCATCATTATCAAAGCATCCGAAAGATCGATCGGGATGCCGCAGGCGTACGGCCAATAGCTCGCGATAGCCGTAAAGTGCGACGTATTGCCGGCAGGTCTTCGGGCTTGGAATCGATAATATGGCGATGACTTCCCATCAGATGACAGTGTCTGCTATTCGCAATCGCCACGACATTCCTTACCGCTGCGCGTCAGCTCCAGATTTACACTGGATTCCCTATTAACTCGGCGGGAGACCGGCCCGCGCAGTCTACAATCGCCCTTTTCGGAAGTCCAGACTTCCAGGTTGCTATAATGTGCAGGGAATGACAGAGCTGGACATCCCGTATTGAATCCCTACAATCGCCCGGCAAGTTTGCCATTCAATCAGGAAAAGCCATGACGCCCGAAAAACTGCCCGTCGAACATTATGAAACCCAGCTCGCGGAAAAAGTGACGCGCCTGCAACAGCTGATGGCGCCCTTCTCCGCGCTGGAAATCGAGGTGTTTCGCTCGCCGGTCAGTCACTATCGTATGCGCGCGGAATTCCGCATCTGGCACGATGGCGACGATCTCTACCACATCATTTTCGATCAGCAGACGCGCCAGCGCATCCGTGTCGATCAATTCCCCGCCGCCAGCGAATTGATCAATCAGATGATGCCGCTGATGATCGCCGCGATCCGCAATCACGCGGCGTTGCGACGCAAGCTTTTCCAGATTGATTATCTTTCGACGACGAGCAATCAGATCGTTATCTCCCTGCTTTATCACCGCAAGCTTGATGAAGCGTGGCAGCAGGCGGCGGAAGCGCTGCGCGATGCCCTGCGGGCGCAGGGTTTCGATGTTCAGCTGATTGGCCGCGCCACCAAAACAAAAATCTGCCTCGATCGGGATTACGTCGATGAACGCCTGCCGGTTGCCGGGCGAGAGATGATCTATCGCCAGATTGAAAACAGCTTTACCCAGCCTAACGCGGCAATGAATATTCAGATGCTGGAATGGGCGCTGGACGTAACGAAGAACGCACAGGGCGATCTGCTGGAGCTTTACTGCGGCAACGGCAATTTTTCGCTGGCGCTGGCGCGTAATTTCCGCCGCGTGTTGGCGACGGAGATCGCCAAGCCTTCGGTCGCCGCCGCGCAATACAACATTGCGGCAAACCAGATTGATAACGTGCAAATAATTCGCATGGCGGCGGAAGAGTTTACGCAGGCGATGAATGGTGTACGCGCATTTAATCGCCTGGAGGGGATTGATTTACAGAGCTATCAGTGCGAGACCATTTTTGTCGATCCGCCGCGCAGCGGCCTCGATGAGGAGACGGTAAAACTGGTGCAGGGTTACCCACAGATCCTCTATATCTCCTGCAACCCGCAAACCCTGTGCGACAACCTCGCGACGCTGGCGCAGACTCATGCTGTAACGCGTCTGGCGCTGTTCGATCAGTTCCCGTATACCCATCATATGGAGTGCGGCGTTCTGCTGACGCGTCGCTAATAAGCGGTTTGCGGTCGGAGCCGCGGAATGAGCGGCGAAGCGGGGAAAGATCACGGCCTACTTCCCTGTAGGCCCGATAATTATGCGCTGACGGTCTGGTGTTAGCGCTTCCGACGCAGACGCGTGCCAATCCAGAAGATCAGCGCCACCATCAAGACCACCGGAAGAAAGTTAGAGCCGATTTCAGGATAGTCGGCGCGTACGATCGCGCTGTAGAGCAGGATACCGAGCAGGAAAAAGGCGGCGGCCAGCGAAGGCATGCCTTCCGGCATGGCGCGATTAAGATAACGCTGGTGCAGACACCAGGCCGCCAGCCCCAATGCAATTAGCGGGAAAATCGAAAACGGGACAAAAGCGTTGAAAAGCACGGAAAAAGAACCGTTGATCGCGAGGCCGGTAATAAACGCCAGCAGTAAGGTTCCTTTATCGCGAGGGTTCTGATCTGTCATGTCATATCCTTTTTTATTTAATTAGGACTATCGAGCGTGACCGCTGTCCGCTCCTGCTCACGGCGATACCAATAGTAGGCGCCTTTGGAGATCATACGCAGCTGGAGCACCAGCCGCTCTTCCAGCTTCCGGCGCTGTTCCGCATCAACATCCAGCGCTTCTGCGCCCGCATTAAAAACAATGATGACCATCGCTTCCGCCTGCGCTTCGGTAAAACTGCGCGGCATACGGTTTTCCAGCTCCAGATAATCTGCCAGCTCAGCGATAAAATGCTGAATTTCGCGCGCGACGGCGGCGCGAAAAGCGGCGGAGGTACCCGATCTTTCACGTAACAACAGACGGAAGGCGTTGGGATTGCTTTCAATAAATTCCATAAAGGTGGAGACGGAGGTTTTGATAACGCTGCCGCCTTTGGCGATGCGCTGGCGCGCCTGACGCATAAGCTGCCTTAACATCAGGCCGCTTTCATCCACCATGGTTAATCCCAGCTCATCCACATCGCGGAAATGGCGGTAAAAGGAGGTCGGGGCAATACCGGCTTCACGGGCAACTTCCCGTAAACTCAGACTGGCAAAACTGCGCTCGGCACTTAACTGACTAAATGCCGCCTCAATAAGCGAACGTCGTGTACGTTCTTTTTGCTGTGCTCTGACGCCCATTTTTCTGCCTGTTAGCTTCCCGAAGGCCCACTATAACAAATATTTCAGCGTACAGTCCGTCAAAGTTTGTGAACGGCTGTTAACCTCACGCTTTAGCAAATTGAGGCTAAAATCACACGAAGAATTGGGATGTCCGCGTCGGGATGTTAGAATCTCGTTGCTAAAATGTATATAAAATAAAGGAAGTGCCGGTATGCAACATGCTTACGATTACGATGTTATTGTGATTGGCTCCGGCCCTGGCGGTGAAGGCGCCGCAATGGGCCTGGTGAAACAGGGCGCCCGTATCGCCGTTATTGAGCGCTATCACAATATAGGCGGCGGCTGTACCCACTGGGGGACCATTCCTTCCAAAGCGTTACGCCACGCAGTAAGCCGCACCATCGAATTTAATCAAAACCCTTTATACAGCGACCACACCCGCCATCTTCGCTCTTCTTTCGCTGACATCCTGAATCATACGGAAAATGTGATTAACCAGCAGACGCGTATGCGTCAGGGCTTTTACGAGCGCAACCGCTGCGAACTGTTTCAGGGCGACGCTCGGTTTCTGGATGCCAATACTATCGGCCTGACGCACCCTGACGGCTCGGTTGAACGCCTGACGGCGGAGAAATTTGTTATCGCCTGCGGCTCGCGTCCTTACCATCCGGCGGACGTCGATTTCACCCACCCGCGCATTTATGATTCCGATTCCATCCTGAACCTTCATCACGAACCAGGTCATGTGATTATTTACGGCGCCGGCGTTATCGGCTGTGAATATGCTTCGATTTTCCGTGGTCTCAACGTTAAGGTGGACCTGATCAACACGCGCGATCGTCTGCTGGCGTTTCTCGATCAGGAGATGTCCGATGCGCTCTCTTACCACTTCTGGAACAGCGGCGTGGTGATTCGCCATAATGAAGAGTTCGAGAAGATCGAAGGCGTCAGCGACGGCGTTATCATTCACCTGAAATCGGGCAAGAAAGTGAAGGCGGACTGCCTGCTTTATGCCAACGGCCGCACGGGCAACACCGATTCGCTCTCGCTGGAAAATGTGGGTCTGGAAGCGGATGGCCGCGGTCTGCTGAAAGTCAACAGTATGTATCAGACGGCGCAGCCGCATATCTATGCGGTAGGCGACGTTATCGGCTACCCAAGCCTGGCGTCAGCCGCCTACGATCAGGGCCGCATCGCCGCGCAGGCGGTGATGAAAGGCGAAGCGACCGCGCATCTGATTGAGGATATTCCCACCGGTATTTACACCATCCCGGAAATCAGCTCGGTCGGAAAGACGGAACAACAGCTAACGGCGATGAAAGTGCCGTATGAGGTAGGTCGGGCGCAATTTAAACATCTGGCACGCGCGCAGATCGTCGGCATGAACGTGGGCAGTCTGAAAATCCTGTTCCACCGCGATACTAAAGAAATTCTCGGCATCCACTGCTTCGGCGAACGTGCGGCGGAGATTATTCATATCGGTCAGGCGATTATGGAGCAAAAAAATGGTGGCAACACGATTGAGTACTTCGTGAATACCACCTTTAACTATCCCACGATGGCGGAAGCGTATCGCGTTGCCGCCCTGAACGGATTAAACCGCCTGTTTTAGCGTGGTTTCCATCTGACCTTGCATGTGGCTACGGATAGCCTCGGCCAGCTGCTCATAGCGGCTGCGCAGAGGCGATCCCGGCCGGTAAACCAGCGCGATAGTGCGCTGCGGCACCGGCTTGTAACAGGAGAGATAGGTAATGCCGTCGCGCGTGCGCTCCTGCGGCACCGCCAACGCCGGCAGCAGCGTAATGCCGCTCCCCGCCGCCACCATATTGCGCAGCGTCTCAAGGCTGGTCGCGCGGAAATGGGTATCTTCATCAGCGCCGGCCTGGAAACAGAAGCCCATCGCCTGATCGCGCAGGCAATGTCCATCCTCCAGCATCAGTAATTTCTCGCCAGCCAGATCGGACATCGGCACGCGATCGCGGTCTTTCCACGGATGATCCTGCCAGACCGCCAGCTTCATCGGCTCATCGAACAGCGGAACTTCAATAAAGGCTTCGCTCTCTTTCACCAGCGCCAGAATCGCGCAGTCGAGTTTGCCGCTGTCCAACTGGTTCAGCAGCTGCTGCGTTTGCGCTTCATGAAGATACATTTCCAGCTTAGGGAAGCTTTGGTGCAGCATCGGGATGATATGCGGCAGCAGGTAAGGCCCTACCGTCGGGATCAGACCAATATGCAGCGGGCCGGACATCGCCTCGCCCTGCTGGCTGGCCATCTCCTTCAGCACCTTCACTTCGCGCAATACGGTGCGCGCCTGATCGACCAGCAACAGACCGGCCTGCGTGAACAGCACTTTGCGGCTGGTGCGTTCCAGCAGCATAACGCCCAGTTCATCTTCAAGTTTACGGATCTGTCCGCTCAGCGTGGGCTGGCTGACATGACAGGCATCGGCGGCACGCCGAAAATGACGATGTTCAGCGAGGGAAACCAGGTATTCAAGATCACGAATATTCATTTTATCCTCCGAGCCACGATAGCCCGTGGCAATGAATAGAATAGCAATGAACGATTAGCCCTATCAAGCCTGGATGAGAATAATGCACACCAGAAGTTAAAGAAATCAAACGCAACGTTAATAAAGAGGTATTGATTCTTATGTTTGCAAGTCAGGAAGGTAAAAGCGTCCCACAGGTCACTTTCCATACACGTCAGGGCGACAGCTGGGTCGATGTTACAACTGACGAGCTGTTTAAGGGCAAAACCGTTATCGTATTTTCGCTGCCGGGCGCGTTCACCCCGACCTGTTCTTCCAGCCATCTGCCGCGCTATAACGAACTGGCGGGCGTCTTCGCTCAGCACGGCGTCGACAGTATCCTGTGCGTTTCCGTTAATGACACCTTCGTGATGAACGCATGGAAAGCCGATCAGCATGCGGACAACATCACCTTTATTCCAGACGGCAACGGTGATTTCACCCGCGGGATGGAGATGCTGGTTGAGAAAGCCGACTTAGGTTTTGGTTCGCGCTCATGGCGCTACTCTATGCTGGTGCGCGACGGCGTGGTGGCGAAAATGTTTGTTGAGCCGAACAAACCGGGCGACCCGTTTGAAGTCTCCGACGCTGACACCATGCTGCGTTACCTGGCGCCGGAATTTAAAGTGCAGGAATCCGTTTCTCTGTTTACCAAGCCGGGCTGCCCGTTCTGCACCAAAGCAAAACAGATGCTGCTCGATCGCGGCATTCAGTATGAAGAAATCGTACTGGGACAAGACGCCACTACTGTCAGCCTGCGCGCCATGACCGGCCGCGCGACCGTACCGCAGGTCTTTATCGGCGGACGTCATATCGGCGGCAGTGACGATCTGGAAAAATTCTTCCAGGTTGCTTAAGAATCCGGGAACCGGCTCCGTTACCCAGGCCGGTTTTCAGATGTGCCTATAAAAAGAAATATCTGAAGTCAGAGGTTGGCGGGCAAGAATGCCCGCCTTTTTTTATCCGCTTTTCACGCAAGGCTTAGCGTTGCTCTAGCCGCTTTTTCGCCTCAGCTATCGCTGCCGTGACCTGCTGCGGCGCGACGCCGCCTTTGGCGTTACGTTTATCCAGGCAGGATTGCAGCGACAATACCGGATAGACATCCTGTCCGATAATCGGACTGAACTGTTGCAACTGCGTCAACGTTAACGCTTCCAGCGCTACGCCCTGATCGATGGCGGCGACAACCGCTTCGCCGACGATATGGTGCGCCTCGCGGAAGGGAACGCCTTTCGCCACCAGATAATCCGCCAGCTCCGTGGCGTTGGCGTAACCCTGCTCTGCTGCTTCCTGGCAGCGCGAACGCTTCACCTGAATGCCGTCCAGTACCAGCGCCGACATATGCAGGCAATCAAGCCAGGTGTCGAGCGCATCGAACAGCCCTTCTTTGTCTTCCTGCATATCTTTATTGTAGGCCAGCGGCAGCCCTTTCAGCGTCATCATCATGCCGGTCAGCGCGCCCTGCACCCGACCGCATTTGCCGCGAATCAGCTCCAGCGCGTCCGGGTTTTTCTTCTGCGGCATTAACGACGAGCCGGAAGTCACGCGATCGGAGAGCTCGACGAAGTTCGCTTCGCCGGTATTAAAGAAAATCAGATCTTCTGCAAAGCGGGAAAGGTGCACCATGCCGATAGCCGCATCGGAAAGCAGCTCCAGCGCATGATCGCGATCGGAAACGCTGTCCAGGCTGTTGCGTGTGGCTGAGGCGAAGCCCAGCCAGCCGGCCAGCTGCTCACGGTCGATCTCATAGGCGGTGCCGGCCAACGCGCCGCAGCCCAGCGGGCTGACGTCCAGGCGCTTCAGCGTATCTTCTAAACGGCTCTCATCGCGCGCCAGCATCTCGACATAAGCCAGACACCAGTGGGCGAACGTTACCGGCTGGGCGCGTTGCAGGTGCGTATAGCCCGGCATCACCGCGTCCTGATTCGCTTCCGCCGTCGCCACCAGCGCCTGTTGCAGCTCGCGCACCGCGCTCAACAGCAGCAGCACCTGCTCTTTGCACCACAATTTTAAATCGGTGGCGACCTGATCGTTACGGCTGCGCCCGGTATGCAGTTTCTTGCCCAGCGCGCCGACTTTATCGATCAGGCGCCCTTCCACCCAGCTATGAATATCTTCCGCATCGCTTGCCAGAATCTGCTGCGGATTCGCGCGCACTTCCTCCAGCAGCACGTTCAGCGCGGCTTCCAGCTGCAGCTGCTCATCCTGCGTCAGCACGTTTACGGTAACCAGCGCTTTCGACCAGGCGACGGAGCCGATAATATCCTGCTCCGCCAGGCGATAATCAAAGCGCAGCGAGTCGTTAAACTGTTTAAACCGTCCATCGGCCGCCTGTGTAAACCGTCCACCCCATAGTGCCATCTTCAATGCTCCTGAAATCTGTTGCGCGCAAGGCTCTGTCTGCTTGATTCAGGGCGGCGAGACAAACGCCGCCCCTGTGCGTTACTTCTTCTCGTTCAATGCGCGAATGCGTGAAGAGAGCGAGAACAGACGGATAAAGCCGCCCGCATGGCTGTGGTCGTACACTTCATCTTCGCCGAAGGTGGCGAATTCTTCGGAATAGAGGCTGTTGGCGGATTTTTTCTGAATCGCCGTGACCTGGCCTTTATAAAGTTGCAGCACCACTTCGCCGTTGACCTCAGCGGCCAGCGATTCTGCGGCGGCCTGCAGCGATTTGCGCAGCGGCGCGAACCAGCGGCCGTCATAAACCACATAGGACATCTCCAGGCCCAGCTGTTCGCGCCATTTGAAGCTGTCGCGATCCAGCACCAGCTGCTCTATCGCGCGCAGCGCGTTGACCATAATGGTGCCGCCAGGCGTTTCATAGCAGCCGCGCGATTTGATGCCTACCAGACGGTTTTCAACAATATCGATACGGCCCACGCCGTGCTTTGCGCCCAACGCGTTCAGTTTTTCCAGGCACTGGAACGGACTTAAGCGTTCGCCGTTTACCGCCACCACACAGCCTTTCTCTACCGTTACGGTAACCTGCTCCGGCTGATCCGGCGCTTCCAGCGGATCGACGGTCCAGACCCAGCAATCTTTATTCGGCGCGTTCCATGGGCTTTCCAGCACGCCGCCTTCCGTTGAGATATGCCACGCATTCTCGTCGCGGCTGTAGATTTTTTCCAGCGACGCGGTAGTCGGGATATTGCGCTCTTTCAGGTAGTCGAGCAGCGCTTCACGCGAGCGCAGGTTCCATTCACGCCACGGCGCCACCACTTTCAGGTGCGGCGCCAGCGCGGTATAGGTCGTTTCGAAACGCACCTGATCGTTGCCTTTGCCGGTGGCGCCGTGGCACAAGGCGTCAGCGCCGACCTTCAGCGCCAGCTCAACCTGGGCTTTGGCAATAATCGGACGCGCCATGGAAGTGCCCAGCAGATAAGTGCCCTCATACAGCGCGCCAGTTTGCAGCACCGGATAGACGTAGTCGCGGATAAATTCTTCACGCAGGTCGGCAATATGGCACTCAGATGCGCCGGATTGCAGCGCCTTCTTCTCCACGCCGACCAAATCTTCGCGATCCTGGCCGATATCGGCGACGAAGGCGACCACTTCACAGCCGTAGTTCTCTTTCAGCCATGGAATAATGGCTGAAGTGTCCAGACCGCCGGAATAAGCCAGAACGATTTTTTTGATGCCTTGGTTTTGCATTTCTTAATCCTTGAATGTGGTGGTGTTATGCGTGGATCCGGGTGCCAATCGACACGCCATTAAACAGAGAAGGAAGCTGCTCGGCATGGCGCCAGCTGGCGATATCTACCGGGCGGCCCAGCGTGCGCGCCGCGTCCAGCGCCGCATGCACTTTAACGATCATGCCGTCGGTAATGATGCCCTGGGCGATCAGCTGCTCCGCTTTCGCCGCGGTCATTTCCTCAATCCGCTGGCCTTTGCCGTCAAGAATGCCGCTGACGTCGGAGAGTAAAACCAGATCCGCGCCCAGCGTCGCCGCCAATGCTGTCGCCGCCTGGTCTGCGTTGACGTTCATCAGATCGCCCTGTTCAGTAATGCCGATTGAACTGACGACCGGCATATAGCCCGCCTGCAGCAGCGTATTCAGCAGCGCTGGCGAACCTGGCAGCGCATTGCCGACATGGCCCAGCTCCTCGTCAAACTGCGCGACATTGACCATACCGCCGTCGCCCAGGCAGAGACCGACCGCCTGGATATGATGTTTCTTCGCCCAGGCCAGCAGCGTCTTGTTCGCCGTGCCCGCCAGCGCGCCGGTGATAATGTCGATCTGATCCGCAGGCGTCACGCGCAGGCCGTTCTTTTTCTTTACGGGCAGCGCCAGCTTTTTCATCAGCTCATCCACCAGGCAGCCGCCGCCGTGAACGATCACCAGCGGGCGCTGATGCGCTTCCCGGTAGGTCACCAGCGCATTAAACAGACGCGCCAGCGCTTCTTCGCTATCCAACAGCACGCCGCCCAGTTTGATAATCAATGGAGTGGTCATAATCTTCATCCGCTTAAATAAGTGACTGGGTTTCCGGGAAACCGAAACGAATATTGAGACACTGCACCGCCTGCGACGCTGCGCCTTTCAACAGGTTATCTTCCGCTGCGACCACGATCAGTTGTTCATCCTGCAGCGCGAAGCCGATATCGCAGAACGGCAGCCCTACCACCGATTTCAGCGCCGGCACGCCCTGTTCATAGACGCGCACCAGCGGCTTATCCTGATAGGCGTTGTGAAACGCCTCCGCGATATCTTCCCGGCTGACGCCCGGCTGTAAACGGCAGGTAATGGTGGCGAGGATGCCGCGCGGGAAATTGCCGAGATGCGGGGTAAAGACCACCGGCACGCCGAGATGCGTCTCGATTTCCGGCCGATGACGATGGGTAAACAGGCCGTACGGCTGCAGGCTGACTTCGCAAAAGCTATTGTTCATTGACGCCTTGCGCCCGGCGCCGCTCACGCCGCTGGTGGCGTTAATCACCGGCCACTGCGCCTCATTCAACAGTCCCGCTTCGATCAGCGGCTTCAGCGCCAGCTGCGCGGCGGTGGGATAGCAACCGGGCACGGCGATCAGCTGCGCCTCTTTGATAGCGTCGTGCTGCCATTCCGCCAGGCCGTAAACCGCCTTTTCCAGCCATTCCGCATGCTGATGGCTGAAACCGTAGCAGCGTGAATAAAATTCAGGGTCGTTAACACGGAACGCGCCTGAAAGATCGAACACCACGCAGCCCGCCGCCAGAAACTGCGGCGCCAGGTCATGGCTGACTTCATGCGCAGTGGCGAGAAACACCACGTCCACTTTATCGGCATAAACAGCGACGTCGCTTAACGGCTCCAGCGGCAGATCGACCATGCCCTTCAGCTGCGGATGCAGGTCGGAAAGACGTTTTCCGGCATCCGGGCTTTGCGCTGAAACCGCTAAAGCGGTTATGTTCATATGCGGATGGCGATTCAGAAAGGTCGCCAGTTCAACCCCAGCGTAGCCGCTGGCACCAACAATCAGCGTATTCAACATCAGGCCGTCTACCTTATTACAGTCGTTCAGATCCGGTGTGCAGCCCTGTCGCCGCGCGCCCATGAAGTCTAACGTTAAATAGCGGGTTAATTTATTTCCCATCCCGCGCACGTTATTGTATTTTTATTCACTATTAATGCATGAATATTGATACATCCTAACTCAAGGACCGTCAACAGTGAAGACAAAATTACCGCCTTTTATCGAACTCTATCGCCAGCTGATCGCCACGCCGTCCATCAGCGCCACCGACAGCGCGCTCGATCAGAGCAATGAGAATTTAATCACCCTGCTGGCCGGCTGGTTCCGCGATCTCGGCTTCCGCGTGGAAGTGCAGCCGGTGCCAGGCACACGTCATAAATTCAACATGCTGGCCAAAAGCGGCGAAGGCGCAGGCGGTCTGCTGCTGGCGGGACATACCGACACGGTTCCCTTTGATGATGGCCGCTGGACGCGCGATCCCTTTACGCTCGCCGAACATGACAACAAACTCTACGGCTTAGGCACGGCGGATATGAAAGGCTTTTTCGCCTTTATCCTTGATACGCTGCGCGACACCGATATTACGAAGCTGAAGAAGCCCCTCTATATTCTTGCCACGGCGGATGAAGAAACGACAATGGCAGGCGCCAAATATTTCGCTGAATCCGCCACGCTGCGACCGGATTGCGCGATTATCGGCGAGCCGACTTCGCTGAAGCCGGTGCGGGCGCATAAAGGACATTTGTCTAACACCATTCGCGTGCAGGGGCAGTCGGGGCACTCCAGCGATCCCGCGCGCGGCGTGAACGCGATCGAGCTGATGCACGAGGCGATCGGCCACCTGATGCAGCTGCGCAATACGCTGAAAGAGCGCTATCATCATGACGGCTTCGCCATTCCTTATCCCACGATGAACTTCGGCCATATCCACGGCGGCGATGCGGCGAACCGTATCTGCGCCTGCTGCGAACTGCATATGGATATTCGTCCGCTGCCGGGACTGACGCTGAGTGATTTAGACGCCTTACTGAATGAGGCGCTGGAGCCGGTCAGCGCGCGCTGGCCAGGCCGCCTGACCGTCGCGGAACTGCATCCGCCAATTCCGGGATACGAATGCCCGCACGATCATCAGCTGGTGCAGGTAGTGGAAAAACTGCTCGGCACGCCGACGGAGGTAGTGAACTACTGCACCGAAGCGCCGTTTATTCAGCAGCTCTGTCCAACGCTGGTATTGGGCCCAGGCTCGATTAACCAGGCGCATCAGCCGGATGAGTTTATCGATACGGCATTCATTAAGCCGACTCGCTTGCTGATTGGACAACTGGTTAACCATTTCTGTTACTGATGTGCAGCATTTAGGGCAATTCACTGCTAAAGCGTTAAATTGCCCCAGCAAAGTTCCAACTTTGCTGATAAGAATAACTTATCCCACTTCAGTCTTGTTAAATTTCTTAAATTACTGCGACTTAACGACATTACGCGCCACGTTCTGCGCAATTGACGAATGGGCAGTTACATGGCTAGATAAAAGGCGGCGTTACGCCCGCAAGGGTAAAAATTAAAAGACAAGAAGGGTGTCAGGGGTCATATGAACGAACAATATTCCGCAATGCGAAGTAATGTCAGTATGCTCGGCAAACTGCTCGGGGATACGATTAAGGATGCGCTGGGAGAAAACATCCTTGATCGGGTGGAAACCATCCGCAAACTCTCTAAGTCATCCCGCGCGGGAAACGATGCTCATCGCCAGGAGCTGCTTACCACGCTGCAAAATCTCTCTAATGATGAACTTCTGCCGGTCGCGCGCGCCTTTAGCCAGTTCCTCAATCTGACCAACGTCGCCGAACAGTACCAGACCATTTCGCCGCACGGCGAAGGCGCCAATCATCCTGAATTGATGAAAAAAGCGTTCGAGCGTCTTAAGCAGCAGCCCGATCTGAATGAATCCAATATCCGCGAAGCCATCGAATCCCTTTCGCTGGAACTGGTTCTGACCGCTCACCCCACCGAAATTACACGCCGCACCCTGATTCATAAACTGGTTGAGGTAAATACCTGCTTAAAGCAGCTCGACCATAACGATATTTCCGACTACGAGCGCAACCAAATCATGCGCCGTTTGCGTCAGCTGGTGGCTCAGGCCTGGCATACCGACGAAATCCGCAAGTATCGCCCCTCTCCCGTCGACGAAGCCAAATGGGGCTTTGCGGTGGTGGAAAACAGCCTGTGGGATGGCGTGCCTGGTTTTCTGCGCGAACTGAACGAGCAGGTTGAAGAAAGCTTCGGCTATACGCTGCCGGTCGATTTCGTGCCGGTGCAGTTCACCTCCTGGATGGGCGGCGACCGTGACGGCAACCCGAACGTCACCGCCAGCATTACCCGTCACGTTCTGCAGCTGAGCCGCTGGAAAGCGACCGACCTTTTCCTGCGCGATATCGGCGTGCTGATTTCCGAGCTGTCGATGTCGGAATGTACCGATGAACTGCGCGAGCTGTGCGGCGATCCGCAGGCGCAGGAGCCTTACCGTGAAATTCTGAAACGTCTGCGCACACAGCTGATGACCACGCAGTCTTATCTGGAGCGCCGGCTGAAAGGCGAACGTCTGCCGCGCCCGGAAGGGCTGCTGATCTCGAACGATCAGCTGTGGGAGCCGCTTTATACCTGTTATCAGTCGTTACAGGCGTGCGGCATGGGCATTATCGCCAACGGGCAACTGCTTGATACGCTGCGCCGGGTAAAATGTTTCGGCGTGCCGCTGGTGCGCATCGACCTGCGTCAGGAAAGCACCCGTCACACCGAAGCGATCGCCGAGATAACGCGCTATCTGGGGCTGGGCGATTATGAGAGCTGGTCCGAAGCGGACAAGCAGGCTTTCCTGATCCGCGAGCTGAACTCCAAACGGCCGCTGCTGCCGCGCCAGTGGGAAC
This sequence comes from Mixta sp., assembly GCF_024610815.1. Classification (NCBI taxonomy): domain Bacteria; kingdom Pseudomonadati; phylum Pseudomonadota; class Gammaproteobacteria; order Enterobacterales; family Erwiniaceae; genus Mixta; species Mixta sp. The sequence continues at coordinate 60,341 of NZ_JANION010000105.1, read as the reverse complement.
CCAGCGAGGAAACGCGCGAGGTGCTGGATACCTGTCGCGTCGCCGCTGAAGCGCCGCGCGGTTCTATCGCCGCCTATGTTATCTCAATGGCGAAAACGCCGTCTGACGTGCTGGCGGTTCACCTGCTGCTCAAAGAGGCGGGCATTCCGTTCGCGCTGCCGGTTGCGCCGCTGTTTGAAACCCTCGATGACCTGAATAACGCCAATGATGTGATGTCGCAGCTGCTCAACATCGACTGGTATCGCGGCTTTATCCAGGGCAAGCAGATGGTAATGATCGGCTATTCCGATTCGGCTAAAGACGCAGGCGTGATGGCGGCCTCCTGGGCGCAGTATCAGGCGCAGGACGCGTTAATCAAGACCTGCGAAAAGGCGGGCATTGCGCTGACCCTGTTCCACGGCCGCGGCGGCACTATCGGTCGCGGCGGCGCGCCTGCGCAGGCGGCGCTGCTTTCACAGCCGCCGGGCAGTCTGAAAGGCGGCCTGCGCGTTACCGAGCAGGGAGAGATGATCCGCTTTAAATATGGTCTGCCGGAGGTGGCAATCGCCAGCCTGTCGCTCTATACCAGCGCCATTCTGGAAGCCAACCTGCTGCCGCCGCCGGAGCCGAAAAGCGAATGGCGCAGCATTATGGATCAGCTTTCCGACGTCTCCTGCGGCATTTACCGCGGCTACGTGCGTGAAAATCCTGATTTCGTTCCCTACTTCCGCTCCGCCACGCCGGAACAGGAGCTGGGTAAGCTGCCGTTGGGCTCGCGGCCAGCCAAGCGCCGGCCAAGCGGCGGCGTCGAATCGCTGCGCGCCATTCCCTGGATCTTCGCCTGGACGCAAAACCGTCTGATGCTGCCCGCCTGGCTGGGCGCCGGTGCGGCGCTGCAGCAGGCGATGGACGAAGGCCATCGGGATCAGCTGGAGGCGATGTGTCGCGACTGGCCCTTCTTCTCTACCCGCCTCGGCATGCTGGAGATGGTCTTTTCCAAAGCAGATTTATGGCTGGCTGAATATTATGACCAGCGTCTGGTCGACGTTTCACTGTGGCCGCTGGGCAAGCAGCTGCGCGATCGTCTGGAAGCGGACATTAAAGCGGTGCTGACTATCGCCAATGATGCGCATCTGATGGCGGACGAGCCCTGGATTGCAGAATCTATCGCTCTGCGCAACGTCTATACCGACCCGCTTAACGTACTGCAGGCTGAGCTGCTACACCGCTCCCGCGCGCAGGAAGCACGTGGTGAAGAGGTGGATCCGCGCGTTGAACAGGCGCTGATGGTGACCATCGCCGGCGTCGCCGCCGGTATGCGCAACACCGGTTAATCATGGCCGAACGGTTCATGCCCTACGGGGCATGAACTTTTTTAACGCGCCGCCTCATTGATGGGCGACCAGCTAAACCAGTAATCCAGCACCCTGACGCCGTACTGATTTACTTCTTCGATCACCTCAATGCGATCCATCCCGCGTTGATGATGCGTATCCATCCACGCTTTGCTGCTGCAAAACTCAATCCAGCGTTGCAGATGTTGATCTTTTATTTTCAATCCCATTTCGCAGCGGGACGATTTGCCGCGCGACGGTCCCGGAAAAGAGACGGTAAAGTCGGTGCGGTATTGCAAACGCTGATGCGGAAGGTAACGCACCAGGGCGCTGGGGATCTGCAGAGAGAAGATGGCGATCATAAAAGCGCTGGTGCCAAAGAGTTTAAGCAGCTTTCGCCCGGTGAAACGCGAGCGGCGGAATAGCCAGCCTGCGCCCGCGATCGGCAGCGCGCCCGTCAGGCCGCAAATCGCGGCGACGCGAAAAGGCAGATCCGGATCGGCCAGGAAGACCTGACGGGAAAGATTGCTCCAGTAGGTCATGACAATAAAGGGCAGCAGGAGCAGAGCAACAGTCATCAGGCAGCCCTTAACGCCGCGCTGCCTCACGCCATCGATAAATCTTTGGAGAACCACGAGAAACCTTCCCTGTTATGGAAGGCGGAATAATAACCAATATGCCGCGCCTCGGGAAGCGCGGCGTTGATATCAGGCCACCAGCGCCGCAGCAGGGCGCACGCCCAGCGTATGGCAAATGGCATAGCTCATTTCGGCACGGTTCAGCGTATAGAAGTGAAAATCTTTTACGCCCTCGCGGCTGAGAATTTTCACCATATCCATCGCCACGTTGGCGCCTACCATTTTGCGCGTTTCCGGATCGTCATCCAGACCTTCGAACATGCTGTTCATCCAGCCGGGAACCCGCACATTGGTCATCGCCGCAAAGCGCTGCAGCTGTTTGAAGTTAGAGACCGGCAAAATGCCCGGCACAATCTCGACGTCGATGCCGGTCGCTACACAGCGATCGCGAAAGCGCAGGTAGCTCTCCACATCAAAAAAGAACTGGGTAATCGCCCGGTTGGCCCCGGCGTCAATTTTGCGCTTCAGGTTAATTAAGTCAGCCTGCGCGCTTTTCGCCTCAGGGTGCACTTCCGGGTAGGCGGCGACAGAAATATCAAATTCCCCGACCTCTTTCAGCAGCGCAACCAAATCGGCGGCGTACATATCCGGCTTGCCGCTGCCCGGCGGCAGATCGCCACGCAGCGCGACGATATGGCGGATGCCGTTGTTCCAGTAATCCTGCGCAATGATGCGCAGCTCGTCGCGGGAGGCGTCAACGCAGGTTAAATGCGGGGCCGCTTCCAGCCCGGTACGCTCTTTGATGCCTTTGATAATCGAGTGGGTGCGATCGCGCTCACCCGAGTTGGCGCCATAGGTGACGGAAACGAATTTCGGCTTCAGGCTGCTGAGGCGATCGATAGAATTCCAGAGCGTTTCTTCCATTTCACTGGTGCGCGGCGGAAAAAACTCAAAGGAAACGTTAATACGCCCGTTCAGTTCTGCCAGGCTTTGGTTCAGCGCTTCGCGCTGGTTGGCGTGAAAGAAACTCATATCCACTCTACCTTTTTAAATTTTTATTTTCGTCATCAATGAACATCTATACATTTAGACGTCCAGATGTTCAAAATGAACGATTCTGGTTAAAGCGTCAACAAAAAATTAAGTTCAGAAGGGTGATAAAAATTCATTCAAGGTGAAGACGCTTCATGTTGGTAACAAAAAGGGTGGCCTAAGCCACCCTGGAATTTTTGCATGTGTAAAGCGCGGTTACAGCAGCTGCGCCAGTCGGTTGATATCAGACTGGATAGCGCCTGCGGTAACGTCCCGTCCGGCGCCCGGCCCGCGGATCACCAGCGGATTATCGCGATACCACCGGCTTTCAATAGCGAATACGTTGTCGCAGGGCAACAGCGCCGCCAGCGGATGCTCAGGCCGCACCGCCTCAATGCCGACGCGCGCTTTGCCGTTGGCGTCGAAACGCGCCACATAGCGCAACAGCAGCCCCATTTCCTGCGCCGCCTCCAGACGCTGCAGCATCTGCTCGTTGAGCGCCTCGCTGTTTTCGAAAAAGTGATCGATGGAGCCGCTTTCGCAACCCGACGGCACCAGCGATTCGACGCGCACCTGATCCGGCTCGATGTCATATCCTGCTTCACGCGCCAGGATGACCAGTTTGCGCATCACATCCTGGCCGGAAAGATCGACGCGCGGGTCGGGCTCGGTCAACCCCTGCTGCCATGCCTGATCGACCAGCTCGCTAAACGGCACCGTGCCGTCAAACTGCAGGAACAGCCAGGAGAGCGTGCCAGAGAAAATGCCGCTGATGGAGAGAATGCTGTCGCCGCTCTCGCGCAGGTCGCGCACCGTATGGTTGACCGGCAGACCGGCGCCCACTGTAGCGTTATAGAGCCAGTGACGGTCGGTTTTGGCGAAGGCGTCGCGGATCTGCCGCCAGCGATAGCTGTCTGATGCGCCAGCCACCTTGTTGGCGCTAATCACGTGGAAACCGTGGCTGGCAAAATCGAGATACTGTCCGGCCAGCGCCTCGCTGGCGGTCACGTCCAGCACGACTAAATCATCGTAAGGATGCGCACGCATCCACAGGAAAAGCGACTCTTCATCCTGCGCCACCGCTTCATCCTCAAAGAACGCCAAAGCACGGCTGGCGTCGAGGCCGTCATAGCTCAGCAGGCTGCGACGGCTGTCCACCACGCCCGCCAGCACAAATTCGAAGCCGGTGCGGGCAGAAAGGCTTTTCTGCTCACGGGCGAACAGCTCCAGCCAGCGCGAGCCGATATTGCCTTTGCCGAACAGCATCAGGCCAATGCGTTTTTCCGCGCGGAACAGCGACTGATGCAACCCCTGCACCAGATGCTGCGTCGGACCGACGCGCAGTACGGCGACCAGGCTGATGCCCTCTTCCGACTGCCAGATAAACTCCACTGGTTGATCCTTGATCTGCTGCCAGAAGCGGTGACTGTGCAGCGGATTGCGGCTAACGCCGGCGCCGACCAGCGCCACCAGCGCCAGCCCCTCGCGCAGCTGTAAATGACCCGGCAGACCCGCGTCCTGTAGCAGCTCAAACGCGCTGTTGACCACTTCTGAGGTGTAGCAAAGCTGTAACAGGCTGCGATCGCTGTGTACGCCGGTCGCCAGCGGGCGGATCTGCGCGCGCTTTAGCAGATGATCGACCTCTTTATGCAACGTTGCAAAATCATGCTGCGGCGGCACTTCAATCTCAATCAGGCAGACATCGTCATGGCTGGTGACAATCCGGGCGCCGGTGCCAGAAGCCAGCACGCGCTCAATGCGCGTTGAACCCTGCTCCGGCTGGTAGCTACAACGCAGCTGTAAATCGATATCGCTGTTGGAAACCGGCTGCAGCGTGCGGGCATGCAGCACCGGCGCGGCCAGGCGCGCCAGCTCGCTCGCTTCATCCAGACGCAGCAGCGGTAACAGGCAGGCGTCTTTTACTTTGCGCGGGTCGGCGCTGTAAACGCCAGCGACGTCGCTCCAGATGGTGACGCGGCTGACGCCTGCCAGCGCGCCAATCTGCGTGGCGGAGTAGTCGGAACCATTGCGCCCCAGCAGGACGGTTTCGCCCGCCTCGTTGCGGCAGATAAAGCCGGTGACCACCAGACGTTGATGCGCATGCTGCGCCATCAGCTGCTGCAACAGTGGCCAGGATTTGCCTTCATCCACCTGCGGCTGCGCCGCCCGCTCGGCGCGCAGAAATTCGCGCGCGTCCAGCCAGCACGCTTCCAAATCACGCTGTTGCAGCACCGCCGCCATCAGGCGCGCGGACCAGACTTCGCCATGACCGACCACTTCGGCATAAACCGCGTCGGTTATTTTGCCGTCCAGCAGCCCGGCCAGGTACTCCAGATCCTGAATAAACCGCGCCAGCAGAGGCTGCGCTAGATCCGGCGGCAGCAGACCGTTAATCAGATCGGACTGATAGCGGCGCAAGCTCTGCTGCACCTGATGTGCCGACAGCCGATCGCTCTGACTGAGCTTCAGCCAGCTAATCAGTTGATTGGTGGTGCTGCCAGCGGCGGAAACCACCATCAAATCGCCTGGCTGGCTGTAATCGGCCATAATGCCCGCGACGCGCTGATAACAACTGACATCGGCAAGGCTGCTGCCGCCAAATTTATGCAGCTGTCTGCTGGTTTGCGCGCCCGCTGCGGCTGAAATACTCATCTCTTAACCCTCGGCTGCCACCCGGAATGCATTATCCAGATCGGCGATTAAATCTTCATGATCCTCGATCCCTACCGACACGCGCAGCAATGTATCGGAGATGCCCGCTTCTGCGCGCGCTTCCGCCGACATCCCGGCATGAGTCATGGTGGCGGTATGGGAAATCAGGCTTTCTACTCCACCCAGCGATTCCGCCAGGGTAAACAGCTCCAGCGCCTTCAGAAAACGACGCAGGCACGCCTCGTCGCCATCAATTTCAAAACTTAACATGGCGCCGAAGCCGCGCTGTTGACGCACAGCATACTGGTGTCCGGCGTTTTCCGGCAAAGAAGGATGATACAGCTTTTTTACCAGCGGCTGTTGCTTCAGATACTCGACAAGCGCCAGCGCGTTACGCTGCGCCGCCGCCATACGCGGACCAAGCGTGCGCATGCCGCGCAGCAGCAGATAGCTGTCGAACGCCGAGCCGGTTACGCCGATATTGTTGGCCCACCAGGCCAGCTCGGTCGCCGTCGCCGCTTCTTTAGCGATAACCGCGCCGGCCACTACGTCGGAATGGCCGTTCAGGTATTTAGTGCAGGAGTGCACGACCAGATCGGCGCCCAGTGCCAGTGGATTTTGCAGCGCTGGACTCAGGAAAGTATTGTCCACCACGCTGACTGCGCCGACGGCGCGCGCCGCTTCACAGATGGCGGCGATGTCTACCACACGCAGCAGCGGATTGCTGGGGCTTTCCACCAGCACCAGCTTCGGCTTTTCCGCCAGCGCCGCTTGCAACGCCTGGGCGTCGCCCTGATCGACGAATTTCACACGGTAGATGCCGCGTTTGCTCTGGCTGTCAAACAGACGATAGCTGCCGCCATAGCAGTCGTGCGGCGCCACCAGCAGATCGCCAGGCTTCAGGAACAGTGTACAAACCAGATGGATTGCGGACATGCCGGTATTGGTCATCACCGCCCCAGCGCCGCCTTCCAGTTCCGCCAGCGCCCGCTGTACGACATCGCGCGTCGGATTACCGCGACGTGAGTAGTCATGGGCGCGCGGCTGGTTAAAGTCGGTGAAGTTATAGGTGCTGGAGAGGTGGATCGGCGGGACAACGCAGCCATATTGCTCGTCATCATTCAAACCGCTGCGTACTGCGATGGTTGCCTGTTTACGCGTCATGGTGCTTACTGTTCCTGAAAGGCTTGAAAGAAGGCTAACAGGATAGCATTACGTATCTGGACGTCAATACATCTGGACATCTAAATGTCTTTGCGTATAGATTGAGCAAAAGCGCAATAACCGCTAAAATTGCAGGCGATTGCTCCCGCAGTCAGGCGTCTGACCTAAACGGCAAAGTTACGTAGTAAATGCTGACTTTGATTAGTGAGACGCGGAAAGATCGGGCATAATTGGCTGATTTCCGGCACTTTCACTTTTATTAATTAAGGTAACTCATGGCTGAATGGAATGGCGAATATATCAGCCCTTATGCTGAGCATGGTAAGAAGAGCGAGCAGGTCAAAAAAATTACCGTGTCTATTCCGCTGAAAGTATTAAAAATTCTGACAGATGAGCGTACGCGTCGTCAGGTAAATAACTTGCGTCACGCCACCAACAGCGAACTGCTGTGCGAAGCGTTTCTGCACGCCTTTACCGGCCAGCCGCTGCCGGACGATGTTGATCTGCGTAAAGAGCGCAGCGATGAGATCCCGGAAGAGGCGAAGAAGATTATGCGTGAGCTGGGTAAAGACCCGGATACATGGGAATATTAATCCGTCTGTTTTGCCCATAAAAAAACCCAGCCGAAGCTGGGTTTTTCTTGCATCCGCTCCGTCGAAAAACGGTCGCGTCTGCCGGGAAACTTATTTGCTGCCCGGGATGCTGAAGCGTTTGTTGAAGCGCTCAACACGACCACCGGTATCAACAACACGCTGTTTGCCGGTGTAGAACGGGTGGCATTTACCGCACACGTCCAGGTTCAGATCGTGACCCACGGTAGAGCGGGTTTTGATCACATTACCGCAAGAACAAGTTGCAGTAATTTCAACATATTTAGGATGAATACCTTGTTTCATGGGATAACCTCAGTAAAGGCCGTGTCGCTCTCCCGCGCCAGGTAAAACCTGCGCCGGCACCACACGCGGATTAAAAATTCTGGTGATTTTTGATGCGCTGTTTTGCACCAAAGGCGGCGAACTATACAGAAAATAACCGGCTGATGCAATCGAATCCGCACAATGATGGCGACACAGTGTACACTACGCCGTCCAACTCTTTTTACGGATAACGTCATGCCCGTTGCTCAGGTCGCGCTGCCCGTTCCGCTCGCACGCCGGTTCGATTATCTGCTCCCCGCCCATTTGCGCCCCGTTGTCGGCGGGCGCGTGCGCGTGCCTTTCGGCAACCGCAAGGCGATCGGCGTCGTTGTGGGATTCAGCGAGCAAAGCGATCTGCCGGAAGCCCAGCTGAAAAACGTGCTGGAAGTCATCGACGACGAATCCCTGTTTCCCCCGTCTCTCTGGCGCATCCTGCACTGGGCCGCTGATTACTATCACTATCCGCTGGGCGAAGTGCTTTTTCACGCCCTGCCGGTGCTGCTGCGTCAGGGAAAGCCGGCGCAGGAAGCGCCGCTCTGGCAATGGTTTATTACCGAACTGGGGCGCGAAACCGCGCCGGAAAGCCTGAAGCGCGCGCCGAAACAGCAGCAGGCGCTGGCGATTCTGCGCCAGCAGCCGCTTTATCGACACGAGATCGCGCAGCATGATCTGGCCGATCAGGCGCTGCAGGCATTACGGGCGAAAGGGCTTTGCGATCTGCGCGAGCATCTGCCCGCACGTGAAGACTGGCGCGCCAGCTTTAGCATCAACGGCGAGCGGCTGCGGCTGAATACCGAACAGGCGATGGCGGTCGGCGCTATCCGCAGCGAGGATGAGGAGTTCGCGCCCTGGCTGCTGGCGGGCATTACCGGTTCCGGCAAAACGGAAGTTTATCTCAGCGTACTGGAAAATGTGCTGAGCCGCGGCCGACAGGCGCTGGTGCTGGTGCCGGAAATCGGGCTGACGCCGCAAACTATCGCGCGTTTCCGCGCGCGCTTCAATGCGCCCATCGACGTGCTGCATTCCGGCCTCAACGACAGCGAACGCATGGCCGTCTGGCTGCGCGCGCGTCAGGGAGAAAACGCCATCGTCATCGGCACCCGATCCGCGCTGTTTACGCCCTTTGCCCGTCCAGGCGTCATTATTATCGATGAAGAACACGACAGCTCTTATAAACAGCAGGAAGGCTGGCGCTACCATGCGCGCGATCTCGCCGTATTCCGCGCGCGCGAAGAAAATATTCCCATCGTGATGGGTTCAGCCACGCCTGCGCTGGAAACGCTGCATAACGTACAGAGCGGCAAGTATCGTCAGCTCAACCTGAGCAAACGCGCCGGCAACGCTCGCCAGGCGACGCAGCAGCTGATCGATCTCAAAGGCGTTCAGCTGCAGGGCGGTCTTTCTCCGGCGCTGATCCAGCGCATGCGTCAGCATCTGCAGGCGGATAACCAGGTGCTGCTGTTTCTTAACCGCCGCGGCTTTTCGCCCGCGCTGCTGTGCCACGACTGTGGCTGGATAGCCGAATGCCAGCGCTGCGATCACTACTACACGCTGCATCAGCAACAGCGCCAGCTACGCTGCCACCACTGCGACAGCCAGCGGCCGGTGCCGCGCCAGTGCCCGCAGTGCGGCTCCACGCATCTGGTGCCGGTGGGATTAGGCACCGAGCAGCTGGAGCATAATCTGCAAACGCTGTTTCCCGGCGTGCCGCTGTCGCGCATCGACCGCGACACCACCAGCCGCAAAGGCGCGCTGGAGCAGCATCTGGCCGACGTGTTTCGCGGCGGCGCGCGTATTCTGATCGGCACGCAAATGCTGGCGAAGGGCCATCATTTTCCTGATGTGACGCTGGTGTCGCTGCTGGATGTGGACGGCGCGCTGTTCTCCGCTGACTTTCGCGCCGCCGAACGTTTTGCCCAGCTCTATATTCAGGTGGCTGGCCGCGCCGGCCGCGCCGGTAAGCAAGGCGAAGTGCTGTTGCAAACTCATCACCCGGAACACCCCCTGTTGCAAATATTGCTGCATCAGGGATATGACGCCTTCGCTGCTCAGACGCTAAGTGAACGCAGAAGCGTTCAGCTGCCGCCTTTTACTAGTCACGCCCTGTTTCGCGCGGAAGATCATGATAACCAGCAGGCCGCCGCGTTCCTGCATCAGCTGCGCAATTTGCTGGAGGCGAGCCCGCTGCGCGACGAGGCGCTGTGGATCATGGGCCCGGTGCCGGCGTTGCAGGCAAAACGCGGCGGGCGCTATCGCTGGCAATTGCTGCTTCAGCACCCTGCCCGTCTGCGGCTGCAACAGCTGCTGAAAACGACGATGCCGTTGATCTCTACGCTGCCGCTATCGCGGAAGGTGAAATGGACGCTCGACGTCGATCCGACGGAAAGCTAAAGACGGCTAACGCAAAGGTTTGCGAGCTGGATCTAAAAACATCGAATAAGTCACACTTTTCATGCAAATTGAGTAACGGCGCCTTCTGCAATCTGATAAAAATGTGATGAACGTCAGCTTTGACCGCAACAGGCGCAGCATGACGAAACATGGCAAATAGTCGGGCCGGTACAACCCGTGCGAGGAGGAAAGCGTTGGAGCAGAACCAGGAGTCGACGGCAGCTACGATGAAACATGTGGCTGAACGTGCGGGAGTCTCAACCGCCACCGTATCCCGCGCGCTGATGAATCCAGAAAAGGTCTCAGCGGCGACCCGCCAGAAAGTAGAACAGGCGGTTATTGACGTCGGCTATTCTCCGCATGCCCTGGCGCGCAATGCTAAGCGCAGCGAATCACGCACCATTCTGGTAATTGTCCCCGATATCTGCGATCCCTTTTTCAGTGAAATTATCCGCGGCGTGGAAGTGACCGCGGCGGCGGAAGGCTATCTGGTACTGATTGGCGACTGCGCTCATCAGAATCAGCAGGAAAAAACCTTTCTCAGTCTGATGCTGACGCGCCAGATCGACGGCATGGTGCTGCTTGGTTCGCAGGTGCCCTTCGATACCGGCGTTGAAGAACAACGCAACCTGCCGCCGATGGTGATGGCGAACGAATTTGCGCCGGATTTGGAACTGCCGACGGTCCATATCGATAACCTGACGGCGGCTTTCGAAGCGGTGAATCACCTCTGGCAACTTGGGCATCGCCGCATCGCCTGCATTGCCGGGCCAGAAGAGATGCCGCTCAGTCACTACCGTTTGCAGGGCTACATTCAGGCGCTGCGTCGCCACGGACAGGAAGTAGAGCCGCGCTATATCGTCCGCGGCGATTTTACCTTTGAAGCGGGCGCCGCGGCCTTCAAGCGTCTGATGGCATTGCCGAAGCCGCCTGAGGCGCTGTTTTGCCATAACGACATTATGGCGCTGGGCGCGATGTCGCAGGCGAAAAGCATGGGGCTGCGTATTCCTCGGGATCTCTCGCTGGTGGGTTTTGATGATATTGAACTCGCCCGCTACAGCGATCCGCCGCTGACTACGGTGGCGCAGCCACGCTTTGCGCTGGGGCGGGAAGCGATGCTGCTGCTGCTGGAGCAGCTGCAGGGGAAAATCGTCCGCAACGGCTCGCGTCTGCTGGAGTTTGAATTAAAACTGCGCGGAAGCACAATACACGCCAGCTAAGCCGGAAAATGCCGTGTATCAGGCAATTTCAGCAGATTCTTAAACGACTCCCTGCTGGTCAAACTTCCAGCCCTTGAGTAACATGGCGGGCTGACAGCCGGATAGCTGCGCCGCCGCCCTCACTCAGCGCCCTCTTATCCGGCAGGCATTTTCTTCTTTGAATTAGCGGAACGATTAGTGGCACAAAAAGATTATGTAGGCCGCGGGCGTTCGACAGGGACGCGTCGCAAGAAAAGCAATAGCCGCAGCAAAAAGCGCAATGGCAGCTCCGGTGTTTCTAAAATTATGATAGGGCTGGCGGTTGCGGTGCTGGTGACTTTTGTTGGCGGGCTGTGGTTTATCGCTCACCATAAAAAAGAAGAAACGCCTGTTATCCCCGATCATAAAGTCAGCGGCAACGGTTTGCCGCCTAAACCGGAAGAGCGCTGGAAATATATCAAAGAGCTGGAAAACCGGCAGATCGGCGTACCGGTGCCGAAAGAACCGTCCGCCGGCGGGGAAGTCCATTCTCAGACGCAGCTTACCGATGAACAGCGCCAGCTGCTTGAGCAGATGCAGGCCGATATGCGTCAGGCGCCAACGCAGCTGAACGAAGTGCCGTGGAACGAACAGACGCCGGTGCAGCGTCAGCAGACGCTACAGCGTCAACAGCAGCAACAGATGCAACAACAGCGCGCCCAGCAACAGCTGGAGTTGCAGCAGCAACAGCAAATGCAGCAGCAGCGCGTCCTACAGCAACAACAGCGCGCACAACAGCAGCAGTTACAACAGCAGCGCGCTCAGCAGCAATATAATCCGCCTGCGCAAACGCAGCATATGCTGCCGCAAAACGCGCCGAAAACGCAGGATAACAACCGGGTTAAACAGCAGGAGACGGCGAAAGCCAAAGCGGTGGAAAAAGAGAAGTCTCAGCGCTGGATGGTGCAATGCGGCTCCTTTAAAGGCAGCGATCAGGCGGAATCGGTGCGTGCGCAGCTGGCGTTTGAAGGCTTTGAAAGCCGCATCACCAGCGGTGGCGGCTGGAACCGCGTGGTTATCGGTCCGTACAACAGCCGCGCCAGCGCCGACAGCACATTAAAACGCCTGCGCAGCGCCGGTCACTCCAGCTGCATTCCTCTCGCCCTTGGGGGTTGAAACCCTCTAAACCTGCCCCATATCTTGTTGCATTAGGCTCCGCGTCACGCTGCGCGGAGCTCTTTTTCCACTGTAACAAGGGGTCTGCCCGTGACAACGATAGTAAGTGTACGACGCAACGGCCAGGTAGTGATTGGCGGTGATGGCCAGGCTACGCTCGGTAATACCGTAATGAAAGGCAACGTCAAAAAAGTGCGTCGTCTCTACCATGATAAAGTGATTGCAGGTTTTGCCGGCGGCACCGCAGATGCTTTTACCCTGTTCGAACTGTTTGAACGTAAGCTGGAAATGCATCAGGGCCACCTGGTCAAAGCCGCGGTGGAACTGGCTAAAGACTGGCGCACCGACCGTATGCTGCGCAAGCTTGAAGCGCTGCTGGCGGTGGCGGATGAAAACGCGTCCCTGATTATCACCGGCAACGGCGATGTCATTCAGCCTGAAAACGATCTGATCGCTATCGGTTCCGGCGGTCCGTATGCCCAGGCCGCCGCCCGCGCGCTGCTGGAAAACACCGAGCTGAGCGCGCGCGACATTACTGAAAAAGCGTTGGGTATCGCAGGTGACATCTGCATCTACACCAACCACAATCTGACTATTGAAGAATTAGCGTCCAAAGCGTAAGGATCGAAATTATGTCTGAAATGACTCCGCGCGAGATTGTCAGCGAACTGAACAGGTTTATCATCGGCCAGGATGGCGCCAAGCGAGCTGTGGCGATCGCCCTGCGCAACCGCTGGCGTCGTATGCAGCTGGAAGAAGATCTGCGCCATGAAGTTACGCCTAAAAACATTCTGATGATCGGCCCAACCGGCGTGGGTAAAACTGAAATCGCCCGTCGTCTGGCCAAGCTGGCAAACGCGCCTTTTATTAAGGTTGAAGCGACCAAGTTCACCGAAGTCGGCTACGTCGGTAAAGAAGTGGATTCCATTATCCGCGATCTGACCGATGCGGCGATGAAAATGGTGCGCATGCAGGCGATTGAAAAAAATCGCTACCGCGCCGAAGAGATGGCGGAAGAACGTATTCTTGACGTGCTGATCCCGCCAGCGAAAAACAACTGGGGCCAGCCGGAGCAAAGCGCCGAGCCGTCCGCAGCCCGCCAGTCGTTCCGTAAAAAGCTGCGCGAAGGCCAGCTGGACGACAAAGAGATTGAAATCAATCTGGCCGCCGCGCCGATGGGCGTTGAAATTATGGCGCCTCCGGGCATGGAAGAGATGACCAGCCAGCTGCAGTCGATGTTCCAGAACCTGGGCGGTCAGAAGCAGAAGCCGCGCAAGCTGAAGATCAAAGATGCGATGAAGCTGCTGATCGAAGAAGAAGCGGCCAAGCTGGTTAACCCGGAAGAACTAAAGCAGGAAGCAATCGACGCCGTCGAACAGCACGGCATCGTATTTATCGATGAGATCGATAAAATCTGTAAGCGCGGCGAGACCTCCGGCCCGGACGTTTCGCGTGAAGGCGTACAGCGCGATCTGCTGCCGCTGGTGGAGGGCTGCACCGTCTCCACCAAGCACGGCATGGTGAAAACAGACCATATTCTGTTTATCGCCTCCGGCGCTTTCCAGGTCGCCAGCCCGTCAGACCTCATCCCGGAACTGCAGGGTCGTCTGCCGATCCGCGTTGAGCTGCAGGCGCTGACCGTCAATGATTTCGAGCGCATCCTGACCGAGCCAAACGCTTCTGTGACCGTACAGTACAAGGCGCTGATGGCGACCGAAGGCGTTAATATCAGCTTTACTGACGATGGCATCCGCCGTATCGCCGAAGCCGCCTGGCAGGTTAACGAAACCACGGAAAATATCGGCGCGCGTCGTCTGCACACCGTACTGGAACGTCTGATGGAGGATATCTCCTATGACGCCAGCGACCGCAGCGGCGACAGCATTACCATTGACGCCAATTATGTGTCTCAACATCTGGATGAGCTGGTGGCGGACGAAGATCTCAGCCGCTTCATTCTGTAACCGGCGGCTTTATCTTTCTAAGGAGGCTTCGGCCTCCTTTTTTATGACCGCTTTTTAACCCTCCTGCAATTTGACGAAGATTAAGGCGTCTGACAGGGTGCCGCCGTAGACTTCATCTACCCCTTTTTAATTAGAGTCGGCTGCGGTTACGCTTATGGAATATATTCAACGAATAACCACCTTTCATTTCCGGGGCTGGCTGGAAAGCCTGCGTTTGCGCACGCTGCCGCTGGCGTTCGCGTCTATTCTGACCGGCTCGGCGCTGGCGTGGTGGCAGGGTCAGTTCAGCCTGACCGTCGCCCTGCTCTGTTTCCTGACCAGCGGTCTGTTACAGGTGCTCTCTAATCTGGCCAATGACTACGGCGACGCGGTGAAAGGCAGCGACGGCAGCAACCGCCTCGGCCCGCTGCGCGGCATTCAAAAGGGCGCCATCACGCTGTTGCAGCTGCGCGCGGGCATTATCGCGGTGACCGGACTGGCGCTGATTTGCGGCGGCGTGCTGATCCGCTACGCGTGCCATACCATCGGCGACGTAGTGAGTTTTCTGCTGCTGGGCGCGCTGGCCGTCATTGCGGCGATTGCCTACACCGTCGGCAAAAAGCCTTACGGCTATCTTGGGCTGGGCGATCTCTCGGTGCTGATCTTCTTCGGCTGGCTGGGCGTCAGCGGCAGCTTCTATCTGCAAAGCCACAGCGTTCAGCCGTTAGTGCTGCTGCCCGCCACCGCCTGCGGCCTGTTGGCGGCGGCGGTGTTGAATATCAATAATTTGCGCGACATAGAAACGGATCGGCAGTGCGGCAAAATGACGCTGGCAGTGCGGCTGGGCGCAGACAATGCGCGACGCTACCATCTGCTGCTGCTGAGCGGCGCGCTGCTCTGTTTCGCCGCGTTTGCGTGGACCGGTCAGCACGGCTGGGGACGCTGGCTATTTTTGCTGACCGCTCCGCTGTTCTGGCGCCAGGGCCGCTATATTTTTCGTGAAAAGTCCCCCGGCGCCATGCGGCCGATGCTGGAGAAGACGGTAAAGGCGGCGCTGTTAGCTAACGTGCTGTTTTCTCTTGGCGTACTGCTTTGATCGTCTTATAGCTGATATAACGCAATTTTTGCGGGTTGATGATTTTGCCAACAACTTGAATAAAGCGATATACTTACCGCTCCTGTGGCAAACAGACGAAAATCCTATGAAATACGACACTTCCGAACTCTGCGACATCTACCACGAAGATGTAAACGTGGTTGAACCGCTCTTCTCCAATTTTGGGGGTCGCACCTCGTTTGGCGGCCAAATCACGACGGTAAAATGTTTCGAGGACAACGGCCTGTTATACGATCTGCTGGAAGAAAATGGCCGGGGTCGTGTGCTGCTGGTAGATGGCGGCGGTTCGGTGCGGCGCGCGCTGGTAGATGCGGCGCTGGCTCAGCTGGCGGTGCAGAACGAATGGGAAGGTATCGTCGTATACGGCTCCGTGCGTCAGGTCGATGACCTGGAAGAGCTGGATATCGGCATTCAGGCGATTGCGGCGATCCCCGCAGGCGCGGCGGGCGAAGGCATTGGCGAAAGCGACGTGCGCGTCAACTTCGGCGGCGTCACCTTTTTCTCTGGCGACCATTTATACGCCGATAACACTGGAATTATTCTGTCAGAAGATCCGCTGGATATTGAATAGCGCTGAATGTGATGCTCTTGCGCTGAGGCGCGAAGAATCACGTCAGCAAAAACGGGTGCCTGGGCACCCGTTTTTTATGGTTGATGAAAGCAGCATCCCAACGGATTACACTTCTTCCATCTTACCTAACAAAGCCCGCAGGCGATCCTGCCACTGCGTTTGCTCTTCTTTCAGCTGCTGGTTTTCACGAACCAGCGCTTCGCTGTTTCCCGAGGCCTGCTGTACCTCATGCTTCAGAGTATTGTTCTGCTCTTTCAGCTCTTCGATTTCCATCTGCAGCAAGGTGATGGTATCAATCGCCTGCTGTACTTTCGCTTCCAGTTTCTCGAATACTTCAAATGACATTCTATGACTTCTCCTAATCGCAAGGCGTTGATGATGCCAGCCGCAGACGACGAGACATCACAAAACTCCGTTAAAAACCGTAACACACCGATTGTAAGTAGCCGCACAGCCCAAGTCCAGCGGCGAACAGCGGTGAAGCGCAGTCTGTAACAATTTTCAGCTTATGCCGAAAGCGCTCAGGGCGCCGAATGGCCGATAATCGCGCTTTTGTTAATAAAATGAGCGTAACGCGATGCTTCCGTCGCCAAAAATGATGTTTAAGGAACAGTAAAAGACGCGAAAACGCGCATTTTTTTGATGGAGCACACAGATTTCAATTTCGCTATTTCTCGTTTATGCGCGTTAACGATAAATTTACAACAGCCCCACATTTGTTCGGGCGGTTCAATGGAATGAAAACAACGATTGATAAAATTTAACCTCGCCTTCAGGAATTTCATTATGAGTCAGACAGCAACTAGCACACTTAAAGGTCAGTGCATTGCCGAATTTCTCGGAACCGGCATGATCATCTTCTTCGGCGCTGGCTGTGTTGCCGCAATGAAGTTGGCTGGCGCCGCGTTCGGTCAGTGGGAAATCTGCATTATCTGGGGCCTGGCTGTTTCCATGGCTGCCTATATGA
Source organism: Mixta sp. (assembly GCF_024610815.1). Lineage (NCBI taxonomy): Bacteria > Pseudomonadati > Pseudomonadota > Gammaproteobacteria > Enterobacterales > Erwiniaceae > Mixta > Mixta sp. The sequence continues at coordinate 43,342 of NZ_JANION010000105.1, read as the reverse complement.
CAGCGGGCGTTTCAGGCGCGCACCTGAACCCAGCCGTTACCGTCGCGCTTTGTCTTTTCGCCAACTTTGAAGGGCGTAAAGTCGTGCCTTACATTGTGGCGCAGGTAGCTGGCGCATTTAGCGCCGCAGCGCTGGTTTACGGGCTCTACTACAACCTGTTTATCGACTATGAAGCCAGCCATCAGCTGGTGCGCGGCAGCGTGGAAAGCCTTGATCTGGCCGGTATCTTCTCGACCTATCCTAACCCGCATATCAGCGTAGGTCAGGCGTTTTTAGTCGAGATGGTGATTACCGCCGTTCTGATGTCGGTGATTATGGCATTGACCGATGACGGCAACGGCGTGCCGCGCGGCCCGCTGGCCCCGCTGCTTATCGGTCTGCTGGTTGCCGTTATCGGCGGCGCGATGGGACCGCTAACCGGCTTCGCCCTGAACCCGGCGCGCGACTTCGGCCCGAAAATTTTTGCCTGGATGGCAGGCTGGGGCAGCGTCGCCTTTACCGGCGCGCGTGATATCCCTTATTTCCTCGTGCCGATTTTTGGCCCGCTGGTCGGGGCCTGTCTTGGCGCATGGGGATATCGCTCACTGATTTGCCGTCACCTGCCCTGTAACCTTAACGTGACGCAAAAAACCGAAGCCGATAAGCCCGTCGCGCGAGCTGAACAGCGTAAAGCGTAACCGTGTTCAATCTTTGCACATCAGGAAATGATTATGTCTACAGATAAAAAATATATTGTCGCGCTCGATCAGGGTACAACCAGCTCCCGCGCCGTTGTTCTCGATCATGACGCCAACATTATCGCGGTTTCCCAGCGCGAATTTACCCAGATCTACCCGAAAGCGGGCTGGGTTGAACACGATCCCATGGACATCTGGGCTTCGCAAAGCTCCACGCTGGTAGAAGTGCTGGCACATGCGGATATTCGCTCCGATCAGATCGCCGCAATCGGCATTACCAACCAGCGCGAAACGGCGATTGTCTGGGATAAAGAGTCCGGCAAGCCGATCTATAACGCTATCGTCTGGCAAGATCCGCGCACGGCGGACTACTGTGCGAAACTGAAGAAAGAGGGCCTGGAAGAGTATATCCAGCACACCACCGGCCTGGTAATTAACCCCTACTTCTCTGGCACCAAAGTAAAATGGATTCTGGATCATGTCGAAGGTGCGCGCGAGCGGGCGAAACGCGGCGAACTGCTGTTCGGCACCGTCGATACCTGGCTTATCTGGAAAATGACGCAGGGTCGGGTGCATATCACCGACCACACCAATGCGTCACGCACCATGATGTATAACATCCATAAGCTGGAGTGGGATCAGCGCATGCTGGATATCCTCGATATTCCGCGTGAAATGCTGCCGGAAGTGAAATCTTCCTCCGAAGTCTACGGCCAGACCAACATCGGCGGTAAAGGCGGCACCCGTATTCCTATCGCCGGCATCGCGGGCGACCAGCAGGCGGCGCTGTACGGCCAGCTGTGCGTGCAGCCGGGAATGGCGAAAAACACTTACGGCACCGGCTGCTTTATGCTGATGAACACCGGCACCGAAGCAGTAACCTCCACGCACGGCTTGCTGACCACTATCGCCTGCGGTCCGCGCGGTGAAGTGAACTATGCGCTGGAAGGTGCGGTGTTTATCGGCGGCGCCTCTATTCAGTGGCTGCGCGACGAGATGAAGCTGATCAGCGATTCCGCCGATTCAGAATACTTCGCGATGAAAGTGAAGGACTCCAACGGCGTCTATATGGTTCCAGCCTTTACCGGCCTTGGCGCGCCCTACTGGGACCCGTATGCCCGCGGCGCGCTGTTTGGCCTGACGCGCGGCGCCAATGCCAATCACATTATTCGCGCTACGCTGGAATCGATCGCTTATCAGACGCGCGATGTGCTGGAAGCGATGCAGAACGATGCCAATACTCGCCTGCAATCGCTGCGCGTTGACGGCGGCGCCGTAGCTAACAACTTCCTGATGCAGTTCCAGTCCGATATTCTTGGCACGCGTGTTGAGCGGCCGGAAGTACGTGAGGTAACCGCGCTGGGCGCCGCTTACCTGGCGGGTCTGGCGGTCGGTTTCTGGGAAGATCTGGATGAGGTGCGCGCAAAAGCGGTGATTGAACGTGAATTCCGCCCCAGTATCGAGACCACGGAGCGTAATTATCGCTACGCTGGCTGGAAAAAAGCCGTGGCCCGCGCTCAGGCATGGGAAGAACACGAGGAATAACGCTTCAGGCCCGCGTCGCCATCCGGCGCGGGCTTTTCTCCCGCCCTCCCCCGCTGTGATACACTTTCGCCTCATTTGTTTTCTTCAGAGGCTGGTCATGAAACGAGAACTCGCCATTGAATTTTCCCGCGTTACCGAAGCGGCCGCGCTGGCTGGCTATAAATGGCTGGGCCGCGGCGATAAAAACCAGGCGGACGGCGCGGCGGTCAACGCCATGCGCATTATGTTGAATAAAGTCGATATCGACGGCCGCATTGTTATCGGCGAAGGCGAAATCGATGAGGCACCGATGCTCTATATCGGCGAGAAGGTCGGCACCGGCAACGGCGATGCGGTGGATATCGCGGTTGACCCTATCGAAGGCACGCGAATGACCGCCATGGGACAGGCCAATGCGCTGGCGGTGCTGGCGGTCGGCGACCGGGGCACCTTTCTGCACGCGCCAGATATGTATATGGAGAAGCTGATCGTCGGCCCAGCGGCAAAAGGCCATATCGATCTGAACCTGCCTCTGGAAACCAACCTGAAAAACATCGCCGCCGCGCTGGGCAAATCCCTTAATGAACTGACGGTAACGATTCTGGCCAAGCCGCGTCACGATGCGGTTATCAAACAGATGCAGCAGCTGGGCGTGCGTATTTTCGCTATTCCCGATGGCGACGTCGCCGCCTCTATCCTGACCTGTATGCCCGACAGCGAAGTAGACGTGCTGTACGGCATCGGCGGCGCGCCGGAAGGCGTGGTGTCAGCGGCAGTTATTCGTGCGCTGGATGGCGATATGCAGGGCCGTCTGCTGCCGCGTCATGAAGTTAAAGGCGAAAGCGAGGAAAACCGCCGACTGGGCGAAGATGAGCTGGCGCGTTGCCGGGAGATGGGCATTAACGCCGGCGAACGGCTGACGCTGGAGATGATGGCGCGCAACGATAATGTGATTTTCGCCGCCACCGGCATCACCAGCGGCGACCTGCTGAAAGGGATCACGCGTCAGGGCAATATCGCCACCAGCGAAACCCTGCTGATCCGCGGCAAATCGCGCACTATACGCCGTATCCAGTCGATTCATTATCTCGACCGCAAGGATACGGCGCTGCATCAGTGGATTCTGTGATGGTTAAACCGCCTGCGGCTGCGGGCCTTTAGAAAGCGGCCACCAGCAGAACAGCATCAACAGGGCGGTGGCGCACATCAGCATGCCGAGACTGAACTGGCTGTTCTGCGGCAACTGCGCCGAAAGCCAGGCCACCAGCCCTGAACCGAGATTTTGCAGGCCGCCGATCAGCGCGCCGGCGGTGCCCGCCAGCCAGGCGTAAGGCTCCATCGCGCCGGAGGTGGCCAGCGGAAACATCATACCCGCCCCGAAGAAGAACAGAGACGCGGGCACCAGAAGCGTCCAGATATTCATAATGCCGAACCATGACGGCAGCCACATCAGCGCCGCCGCCAGCAGGCAGCTGTTCACCGCATACCACATCAACGTATGAAAGCTTTTATCATCCCGGCCCGCAAACCAGGCGCCGAAGAAAGCTGCCGGGATCGGCAGGATAAACAGAATGCTGATCGTCATCGCATCGAGACCCAGCACGCCGCCCATTAACACGCCGCAGCTTGATTCATACACCGCGATGCCCGCCAGCGCGCCAATCAGCATCAGCAAATAGCGCACAAAGATGCGATCGCTCAGCAGCGGTCGATAGCGGGAAAACAGCGGGCGCGTTTCGCTAACCGGCGGACGCGTTTCCGGCAACCAGCGCGCCATCGCGCCGGTAACTATCAGACAGAGCAGCAGCAGAAAAGCGAAGCAGGCATGCCAGCCAAACAGGCGCGTCAGCATCGCGCCGATCAGCGGCGCCACCAGCGGGCTGAACAGGATGCCCATATTCAGCAGGCTATTCGCCTGACGCAGCGCGCTACCGGAATAGAGATCGCGCGGCATGGTACGGGCCATCACGCCCGCTACGCCGGTGCCGAGCCCCTGTACCGCGCTCGCCGCCACCAGCCAGTCGATCGACGGCGCAAACAGCGCGCCAAGCGCGCCCACCATAAAGACAATCATGCCCGCGAGGATCACCGGCTTGCGGCCGATGCTGTCTGACAGCGGGCCGTAAAACAGCTGCGAGCCGCCGTAGGTCATCAGATAAGCCGCCATCACGCACTGCATCACGCCGTCGCGCACGTTAAACGCTTCAGCAATGGTGGCCATCGCCGGGACATAGATGGTTTGCGCCATTTGCCCAACCGCCACCAGAACGATAAGCATCAGCAACAGATGTCCGTTTTCTAATTTTTTCATAGCCACTTAGATGAAAATTACAGAATGAAAGCCTGCCGTTTAGCGTTTGAACAGCAAATCAGCAGGCGAAACAGGATTGATGGCGGCAAAAATAGCAGTTCGCGTAGAGAAAGAAATGACAGCGCAATAAAGATTTTTAGCCATTCTGTCAGCAGAAATTGACCTTCTTTGTAAAACTAACTGTACGGCAGCACAAAGTGCCGCCCCTTTTTGTCGCCCAGAGCTTTCGGATAACGCGCGGGCTGGAAAAAGCGCGCCCAAGTGACGAAGATAGGCACTACGTTAATGAGGTGGAGGAAGCGCAATGGCTGAATGGGTTAATGGCAACGTAAGCGAGGTCACGCACTGGACGGAGAATTTATTCAGCATCAAGGTACATGCTCCCGTCGCGCCTTTTATTGCCGGCCAGTTCGCTAAGCTGGCGCTGGAAGTAGAGGGTGAACGCGTTCAGCGCGCCTACTCTTACGTTAATGCGCCCGCCAGCCCCGATCTGGAGTTCTATCTGGTGAATGTGCCGGAAGGCAAGCTCAGCCCGCGACTGCACGCGCTGAAGCCTGGCGACAGCCTGATGATAACGAAAGAGGCCGCCGGTTTTTTCGTGTTGGATGAGATCCCTGAATGTCAGACGCTATGGATGCTGGCGACCGGCACGGCAATCGGCCCTTACCTTTCCATTCTGCAACAGGGAGAGGGCATGGCGCGCTTCGAACATATTGTGCTGGTGCATGCGGCGCGTTACGCCGCCGATTTAAGCTATCTGCCGCTGATGCAGCAGCTGGCGGAACGCTATAACGGCAAGCTGCGCATCCAGACAGTGGTAAGTCGTGAAACGGCGCCCGGCGCGCTAACCGGACGCGTGCCTGCGCTGATTGAAAGCGGCCAGCTTGAGCAGGCGGTGGGCCTGCCGATAACGGCGGAAAACAGCCATATTATGCTGTGCGGCAACCCGCAAATGGTGCGCGACACCCAGCAATTGCTGAAAGACACGCGAGAAATGCGCAAGCATCTGCGCCGCAAACCGGGCCATATCACCAGCGAACACTACTGGTGAGTACTATTCCCTGTGCCGCGCTTGCCGAAATAGTTCACCGGCTGCGCGGGCTGGCCAAAGCGGTTAGCGCCTGACGATCCGGTTAGCAGCCCCGACTCGATCAGTATCGCCGCCAGAATCAGCGTCGGCGCTAAACGGCCCAGCGCCAGCTGCCAACCCGACCCCAGCACCGCCCAGTTTCCCGCCAGCAGCATCCAGGCGACAATCAGCAGCAGCGCCCAATAGCCGCGGCGATTGCGATCGTGCAGCCGTTTCACCAGCACGGCGCTGGCTGGCCACAGCAAACACACCACGCCAAACGCCGCCATCTGCGTATCCAGCAAATCATTTCCCGCGAGGACGAAAAGCGCGGTCATGGTCAACAACCAGACTAACTGCCAAATCCAGAAATCTCGTCGCCCCAGGCGGCCGCGATAGGAGAAACACCATTGCTGTAGCGTCATTTTTTCGTCCCGAGGAAAACTATAAAATGGTTGCCGCAGTTTTTGACTTTGGCGGGTAAAAACCGTTCTAATCTTGGCTGAGTTTACTGGACAGGGCAGAAAAAATGAAGAAAGCGCCAGGCACTTTGCTGACGCCGCTGCTGTTACTGCTTGCGCTACTGACGAGCACGACGGCGCGAGCCGACGAGACGTCAACGCGTAGCGATGCAATGCCCACAGCGCCTTATCTGCTGCCGGGAGCGCCGACGTTTGATATGACCATCGCGCAGTTTCGGGAAAAATATAATGCGGCGAATCCTGATCTGCCGCTCAGCGAATATCGCGCCGTCGACAGTCGGCTCGATAAAAGCAATCTGACGCGCGCCGCCAGCAAAATCAGCGAAACGCTTTATGCCTCCACCGCGCTGGAGCCCGGTACCGGCAAAATAAAAACGCTGCAAATTACCTGGCTGCCGATTCCTGGCCCGGAAGAAAAGGCGGCGCAGGAAAAAGCGCAGGCCTATATGGCGGCAATGCTGCGCTTTTTCTCGCCGACGCGCTCGCAGGAAGAGAGCGGCAAGCGGCTGAGCGAGCTGTTAAACAAGGGCAAAGGATCGCGCTATTACGCCCAGACGGAAGGCGCGCTGCGCTTTGTGGTAGCGGATAATGGTGAAAAGGGGCTAACTTTCGCTGTTGAACCGATTAAGCTCGCGTTGTCAGCACCCTGAACATCGCGGCAAAAATGACGAAAAGCAAAGCCATTCAGGTTCAAGATCTCTATACTGTCTGGCAGACATCGCTGCCCGGCGGGCAGTGTACTTTACTGGTATAGCGTTACACGTGGAGGATATGATGCGACATCCGTTAGTTATGGGTAACTGGAAGCTGAACGGCAGCAAAAAAATGGTCAGCGAGCTGATCGACGGGCTGCGTAAAGAGCTGAACGCCGTTCAGGGCTGTGGCGTCGCCATCGCCCCACCAGTGATGTATCTGGATCAGGCGCAGCAGGCGCTGGGCGACAGCCAGATCGTACTGGGCGCCCAGAACGTTGATGTGAACCTGTCCGGCGCGTTTACCGGTGAAGTGTCTGCCGAGATGCTGAAAGATATCGGCGCGCGCTACATCATTATCGGCCATTCAGAACGTCGTACTTACCATAAAGAGAGCGATGAATTTATTGCGAAAAAATTCGCCGTTCTGAAAGCTGCGGGCCTGATCCCGGTGCTCTGTATCGGTGAGACCGAAGCGGAAAACGAAGCGGGTAAAACCGAAGAAGTTTGCGCGCGTCAGATCGACGCCGTGCTGGAAACTCAGGGCGCAGAGGCTTTCAACGGCGTTGTTATCGCCTATGAGCCAGTCTGGGCAATCGGCACCGGCAAATCTGCTACTCCGGCGCAGGCGCAGGCGGTGCATAAATTCATTCGCGACCATATCGCGAAGAAAGACGCGAAAGTGGCTGAGCAGGTCATCATTCAGTATGGCGGCTCTGTTAACGATAAAAACGCCGCGGAGCTGTTCGCGCAGCCGGACATCGACGGCGCGCTGGTCGGCGGCGCCTCGCTGAAAGCTGACGCCTTTGCCGTTATCGTGAAGGCAGCAGCCGCAGCGAAAGCCTGATGTTTCACGGGCGGTGAAGACGCCGCCCGTTTCTTTTCCGCTATGGCGATAACATCGCGCAGCGATGATCCTGCAACTCTTCCGCCGAACCCCGATTCAGTGCTAACCAGTTACGCTTAATCGCCATAAGCGCCAGTCTTCCGTCCGGCAACGACGCCAACGCCAGACCATATTTCCCCATCTCCTGCTGCGCCTGTGGCACTTCCTGCGACAAACGGATAAAACTGCTCTGCTGCGTCAGTTCGGCTGGCGTTAACGTGCGGATCAGCCAGCGATGCGCCGTCAACGTATACGGCCGCCACTGCCGATCAAGCTGCGGAGCAAGGCTGTCCAGCGCCTGACGCACGTCCGGGCGCAGGCAGGAGATATGAATATGCAACTGGTTCTGCGTGCGGCCAAATTCAGAATTTATGGTAAGCGAAGCCACGCTATCCGGCACCGCCGCGCCGTGCCGCATTGAAAGCAAACTACGTTGTTGCCAGGCGAGCGCGAAAAAGTCAGGCGTGGCGGCATCGAGCAGCGCCGGGCTCTCAATGCCGCTGATGCGCGCCACCGGCATGAGCAGATATTGTAAAGGGCCATTGCGATCTTTCAGCGTGACGAAACCCTGCGCAAAATCGACGCGCTGGCAGGGGCTGGGGTTATTTTTACTTTGCTGTCCGGGAATACACTGCTGACTAATCATCCGCCAGAGCGCATCGCCATTTTTATGAAAACGCCAGGCGGCGACGCCCAGCGCGATACAGAGAGAGACTACAACAACCGTAACGATCTTCAGAGCGCGTGCAGCAGTCGGCATAGCGGCTATTCCCTTGATGACTCGTGACAATCCTCGCCGCTTCCGCAAGCATTGTCACGTGAATCATTCAAGACGCTTTGCTTAACGCTTCATAATTTGATCGTACGTACCGCCATCGGCAAAGTGGGTTTTCTGTGCCGACGTCCAGCCGCCGAATTTATCATCAACGGTGAACAGCTTCAGCGGTGAAAAGACGTTGGCATATTTTTTCGCGACTGCCTCATCGCGCGGGCGATAGAAGTTCTGCGCGGCGATATCCTGTCCCTCCGGCGAATAAAGGTATTTCAGGTATTCAGTGGCCACTTTACGCGTGTCACGTTCGTCCACCACGCGGTCGACGACGGAAACCGTCGGCTCGGCCAGAATCGATTCGCTGGGCGTGACGATTTCAAACTGATCTTTGCCCAGCTTGTTCACCGCCAGATACGCTTCGTTCTCCCAGGCGATTAACACGTCGCCGATGCCGCGTTCAACGAAGGTGTTGGTGGCGCCGCGCGCGCCGGAATCCTGCACTTCCACATTTTTAAACAGCGATTTGACGAACGCCTGCGCCTTCGTCTGGTCGCCCTTGTTCTGATCGAGCGCATAGCCCCAGGCCGCCAGGTAGTTCCAGCGCGCGCCGCCAGAGGTTTTCGGGTTTGGCGTAATGACCGACACGCCGGGCTTCAGCAAATCAGGCCAGTCGTGGATCTGTTTAGGATTGCCTTTACGCACCAGGAAAACGATGGTTGACGTGTAGGGAGCGGAGTTCTCGGGTAGACGTTTCATCCAGGCTTTATCAATGCGGCCGCGCTCGGCGATAGCATCCACGTCTGACGCCAGCGCCAGCGTCACTACGTCGGCGCGAATGCCGTTGATTACCGAAGTAGCCTGTTTGCCGGAGCCGCCGTGCGACTGGCGGATCACAAGGTTATCGCCCGTTTCCTGCTTATAATGGGCGCTGAACGCTTTGTTATATTGTTCGTACAGCTCACGCGTCGGATCGTAAGAGACGTTCAGTAGCTGAATATCCTTCGCCAGCACGCTGGTTGACGCCAGTAAAACAGCCAGCCCTACACTCCACTTATTCATTGCATGCTCTCCCCAATTTAATTAGCGAAAGCGTGACATAAAGCGAGCAGCGATTTAAAGAATTAAAAATAAGAGTTTATTACTTTATAGAATATAGCGAGGAGATAAAAAGGCGCTGACGGTACAGCGCCCTGAAGAGCATCAGTAAAGTTTTTTCGCCGTTTCCAGCCAGTCGCGTTTAAACGGACGCTTCATGTTTTCAATCGCGTCAATGATGTCGTGATGCACCATTTTTTCGTTCTGGATGCCGACGCAGCGGCCGCCGTAGCCCTGCAGCAGCAGCTCAATCGCATAAGCGCCCATACGGGAAGCCAGAATACGGTCATAGGCGACCGGCGCGCCGCCGCGCTGAATGTGGCCCAGCACCGTGGCGCGGGTTTCACGCCTGGTTTCAGCTTCGATATATTTCGCCAGCTCATCAATGTCGCAAATATGCTCTGTGATAGCGACGATGGCGTGCTTTTTGCCTTTCGCGATGCCCGCTTTAATCTCTTCAACCAGCTCTTCGCGGGTATAAGGGATTTCCGGCAGCACGATAAATTCACAACCGCCGGCAATCGCCGCCGCCAGCGTCAGATCGCCGCAGTAACGTCCCATCACTTCAACAATAGAAATACGCTGATGCGAAGAGGAGGTATCACGCAAACGGTCAATGGCCTCAACCACCGTTTCCAGCGCGGTGAAGTAGCCGATAGTGTAGTCCGTACCCGCCACGTCGTTATCAATGGTGCCTGGCAGGCCGATGCACGGAAAGCCCATTTCCGTCAGTCGCTTCGCGCCCATATAGGAACCGTCGCCGCCGATCACCACCAGCGCGTCAATACCGCGCTTTTTCATATTCTCGATAGCTACCTGACGCGTTTCTTCATTACGAAATTCAGGAAAACGCGCGGAGCCCAGAAAAGTGCCGCCGCGGTTAATCATGTCAGAAACGCTGTAGCGGTCGAGGTTGATCATACGGTCTTCATACAAGCCGAGATAGCCATCATAAATGCCAAAAACTTCCAGGCCTTCACTCAGGGCGGAGCGGACTACACCGCGAATAGCTGCGTTCATCCCTGGGGCGTCGCCGCCGCTTGTCAGTACACCGATTTTCTTGATCATGGCTACCTCTGGACTCAATACTTGATGATGAATTCGTTACGCCGGAAAGTTTCGACGCCCGCTCAGTGTCCGATCTTACCGACTCATATTGGCAAATAGTATATCAAAGCCCTGATGCTGAATTGATTCAGGTCAGACTAGTTTCTGGAAAATCTTTCACGCAACCCGGTCTGGCGCTTTGCTCAAAGCCAGGCCGATATTATTTCACAATTTCGTCTATAAAAAACCCTGCGGCTCGGTTCGCGCCACGGAACACGGGTCCTGATGAATGATGATGTCAGAACCAGGGAACTGCTTTAACAGCGCCTGTTCAACCTGCTCGGCAACCCGATGCGCCTGGAATAGCGGCAGGCTGTCATCCAGTTCCAAATGTACCTGAATAAAGCGGGTAGGACCGGACTGACGGGTGCGTAAATCGTGCGCGCCCTGCACGCCGGGCCAGGTAGTGATGATTTGCACGATCTGTTGCCGCTCCGCATCCGGCAGCGCGCGATCGAGCAACGACTGTACGGCATCATAGCCCATACGCAGCGCACTAAACAGAATCCATGCGCCGATAGCTAACGCAAAAAGCGCATCGGCGCGCGCAAAGCCATACCAGCTCAGTGCCAGCGCCAGAAAAATCGCGCCGTTCATCAATACATCGGACTGATAGTGCAGCATATCGGCACGTATCGCCTGGCTCTGCGTCTTACGCACGACCCAACGCTGAAAAGTGACCAGCAGCAACGTGGAGAGCAACGCAATCAACGTCACCGCCATGCCGACCAGCGGCGCATGCAGCGTTTCCGGGCGCGCCAGATGTTGCAGGCCAGTAAGAAACAGGAACAGGGCGGAACCGGAGATAAACATGCTCTGCGCCAGCGCCGCCAGCGACTCCGCTTTGCCGTGGCCGAAGGTATGCTCCGCGTCGGCAGGCTGCAACGAATAGCGCACCACCAGCAGATTCGTTAGCGAAGCGGCGGTATCTACCAGCGAATCCACCAGCGCTGCCAGCACGCTCACCGATCCGGTATACCACCAGGCGAAGATTTTAATCAGCAGCAGCAGCAGCGCCAGTACCGTTGCCGCCAGCGCGGCCCGGTTAACCAGCCGCGCATAGGAAGCCATCATGCGCACCCCACGAAAGGTAAAAGCTAAGTATAAGAGCAGTATGGCAAAAAGGGGTGTCGCGGATCTAACCTAATCATCGATGGCGTAAGTAAGCTGACGCAACGGAACGCGCTTACCGCAGAAGAAAGGAAAAACAGGCAAAAAAAACCCCCGCATCATGCGGGGGAAGACAGGGATGGTGTCTATGGCAAGGAAAACAGGGATACTATGTTACTGGTTACTGCCGGTACTGCTCGCGTCATGCAGCGATGGAACCTGCTGCAGATTCGTTAGCTTGCGCAACTCATTCATGCGTTGCTCATGCCTTTGCTGCAAAACAGCCTGTTGCTGCGGCGTTAGCAGGTGATACATCTGGTTGCGGATACGGGACATTTCGACCTGCCGCGCAACCTGCGCCTGTGCTAACTTTTCTGCCTGAGCCCTGACGGCTGCTTCATTAAATTCTTCTGCAATCACTAAATTATGCAGTGTCTCTAAGTCTTTCACGTTGACGGGCGGACGCTCATATTGCGTTTGCTGCATCAGATCGCGCATCTGCTGACGCTGCTGTTCCGAAAGCTTAATGCCGTCAAACATATGGCTTTGCGGATTTTGCGCTATGCTGCCAGTCATCGTTTCAACCGGCTGATGCACCCCGTCAATCGTCGTAACGTCTGCTGCCCATGCGCTGGAGTAACTAAAAACCACCGAGGCTGAAGCAAAGACGACGGCGGTTACCTTGCGCATCGTTTACTCCCACATTCGTTTGCGTCATTTGATTTAACGAAGTCCAGACTACAGAGATAGCTGCAAACTAGCGTCAGGGGGTGTAAAACTACGTAAAGCGATGGAATGGGGTGTGCGATCACGCTATTTTGCCTGCGGAGGGCTTAAGAAAATGAATAAAATCCTGTTGGTAGATGATGACCGCGAATTAACTTCGCTGCTTAAAGAACTGCTTGAAATGGAAGGGTTTAATATTGTCGTTGCCTCTGATGGCGAACAGGCTTTGAACCTGCTTGACGACTCGATCGACCTGTTATTGCTCGATGTGATGATGCCGAAGAAAAATGGTATCGATACCTTAAAAGAGCTGCGCCAGCAGTACCAAACGCCCGTCATTATGCTGACCGCGCGCGGCAGCGAATTAGACCGCGTGCTGGGCCTGGAACTGGGCGCGGACGACTACCTGCCGAAACCTTTCAATGACCGTGAACTGGTGGCGCGCATCCGCGCGATTTTGCGTCGTTCCAGCTGGAGCGAACAGCAGCAGCAGCATGACAACAGCTCCCCCACGCTGGAAGTTGACTGCCTGCGTCTGAATCCAGGACGTCAGGAGGCCAGTTTCGATAACGTGACGCTGGATCTGACCGGCACCGAATTCACCCTGCTCTACCTGCTGGCTCAGCACCTGGGACAGGTGGTATCCCGTGAGCATCTGAGCCAGGAAGTGCTGGGCAAACGCCTGACGCCCTTCGACCGCGCTATTGATATGCATATCTCCAATCTGCGTCGTAAACTGCCTGAGCGCCGCGACGGCCACCCCTGGTTTAAAACGCTGCGCGGCCGTGGATACCTGATGGTTTCCGCATCATGATAAGCAGTTTGACCACCCGCATCTTCGCCATCTTCTGGTTAACCCTGGCGCTGGTATTGATGCTGGTGCTGATGCTTCCTAAGCTCGACTCGCGTCAGCTTACGTCGCTGCTGGAAAGCGAGCAGCGACAGGGCACCATGATTGAGCAGCACGTTGAAGCGGAACTGATGCAGGATCCGCCAAACGATCTGATGTGGTGGCGTCGGCTGTTTCGCGCCATCGATAAGTGGGCGCCGCCGGGGCAGCGTCTGCTGCTGGTCACCAGCGAAGGGCGCGTGATCGGCGCGCAGCACAATGAAATGCAGATTATCCGTAACTTTATCGGACAGTCTGACAATGCCGACCACCCGCAGAAAAAGAAATATGGCCGCGTCGAGCTGGTCGGTCCGTTCGCCGTGCGTGACGGCGAGGATAACTATCAACTCTACCTGATGCGTCCAGCCAGCAGTTCGCAGCTCGACTTTATCAACTTGCTGTTTGACCGTCCGCTGCTGCTGTTGATTGTCACCATGCTGATCAGTTCTCCGCTGCTGTTGTGGCTGGCGTGGAGCCTGGCGAAGCCGGCGCGTAAGCTCAAATACGCGGCGGATGAGGTGGCGAGCGGCAACCTGCGTCAACATCCAGAGCTGGAGGCGGGACCGCAAGAGTTTCTTGCCGCCGGTTCCAGCTTCAACCAGATGGTCAGCGCGCTGGAACGGATGATGACGGCGCAGCAGCGTCTGCTGTCCGATATCTCGCACGAGCTGCGCACGCCGCTGACGCGCCTGCAGCTGGCGACGGCGCTCATGCGGCGCCGTTATGGGGAAGGCAAAGAGCTGGAGCGCATCGAGCTGGAGGCGCAGCGTCTCGACGGCATGATCAACGATCTGCTGGTGCTGTCGCGCACTCAGCATAAAAATGCGCTGGTCAGCGAAGCGATGAAGGCCAACCATCTCTGGAACGGCGTGCTGGAAGACGCGAAATTCGAAGCGGAGCAGATGGGAAAAATGCTGGAAGTGCCCTATCCTCCGGGGCCCTGGCCGCTGTACGGCAACCCGCATGCGTTGGAAAGCGCGCTGGAGAATATCGTCCGCAACGCGCTGCGCTATTCGCACTCCCGTATCTCGGTCAGCTTCTCCGTTGATAATCAGGGCATTACGGCGCATGTGGATGATGATGGTCCGGGCGTCAGCGCGGAAGATCGCGAGCAGATTTTCCGTCCCTTCTACCGTACCGATGAAGCGCGCGACCGCGAATCAGGCGGGACCGGTCTGGGCCTGGCAATTGTGGAAACAGCCATTCAACAGCATCGCGGCTGGGTAAAAGCGGATGACAGCCCGCTCGGGGGCCTGCGCCTGACTATCTGGCTGCCGCTGTACTCTGTGCGCTAATTTGGTATGCTTCGGCCCTCGTTATCGGGGGCCTTATGCTGAATATCGTCTTATTTGAACCTGAAATACCGCCTAACACCGGCAACATCATCCGCCTGTGCGCCAATACCGGCTTCCAGCTGCATCTGATTGAGCCGCTGGGCTTCGCCTGGGATGATAAACGTCTGCGCCGCGCCGGACTGGATTACCATGAATTTACTGCGATTAAACGCCACGCCAGCTTCGAGGATTTCTGCCTCAATGAGAAGCCGGAACGTCTGTTTGCGCTAACCACCAAAGGCACGCCCGCCCACAGCGCGGTCAGCTACCAGGTGGGCGACTATCTTCTGTTTGGCCCGGAGAGCCGCGGCCTCCCGGACACCATTCTGGGCGCCCTGCCGCCGCAGCAAAAAATCCGTATTCCAATGCTGGCACAGAGCCGCAGCATGAATTTGTCGAATGCGGTTTCCGTGGTGGTATACGAAGCATGGCGGCAGCTGGACTATAGCGGCGCGCTGTTAAAAAGCTGACAGCGCGTTCTGAGTCGATTAGATGCCATCGCCGAATTCAAATCCCGGCACGGTGCCGTTAAAGTGCTGATCCATATCCATTGAGGGCTTTTCACTGGCAGGTTTGCCGACAATACGCGCCGGCACGCCAGCGGCGGTGGTATGCGGCGGCACCGGCTGCAACACCACCGAACCGGCGCCGATTTTCGCGCCGCGTCCGACTTCAATATTGCCCAGAATCTTCGCGCCCGCGCCGATCATGACACCTTCACGAATCTTCGGATGACGATCGCCGCTGGTTTTGCCGGTTCCGCCCAGCGTTACCGACTGCAAAATGGAGACGTCGTTTTCTACTACCGCCGTTTCGCCAATAACGATGCCGGTGGCATGATCGAGCATAATGCCGCAGCCAATGCGCGCCGCAGGATGAATATCCACGGCGAAAGAGACAGAAATTTCGTTTTGCAGGTAGACCGCCAGCGCCCGACGGCCTTCATTCCACAGCCAATGGCCGATGCGATAGGCCTGTAGAGCGTGGAAGCCTTTCAGGTAAAGCAGCGGCGTAGAATATTTATCAATCGCCGGGTCGCGCAGCAGCACGGCCTGAATATCGCGCGCGGCGGCGGCGATCATGGAAGGGTCCTGACGGTAAGCCTCTTCAACGATTTCGCGGATGGCGATGGCTGGCATAATGGCGTTAGCCAGCTTGTTCGCCAGCATATAGCTCAGCGCGCCTTCCAGATTTTCATGCTTGAGCAAAGTCGCATGGAAAAAGCTGGCCAACATCGGTTCACAATCCGCAAGGGCTCGCCCTTCTGCTTTGATGTTATTCCAGACCATGTTCAGTTCATCATCCGACATTGCTCTCTCCCGATAAAAAAATAGCGTCCGGTTAGCCCGGAACGCCACAGGTACGACAGCCGGGACTCCGCCTCAGCGACTGCTGTTTTCATCCTTACGGGCACGCCCCAGCAAACTCAATGCTGCCTCGCGCGGTGATTTTTCGCAATACAATACCTGATAAATTTGCTCGGTTATTGGCATTTCGACGCCGTAGCGCGCCGCCAGCGCTTTCACCTCTTTGGTGTTGCGATAGCCTTCGACCACCTGTCCGATCTGCGCCTGCGCGCTTTCCACATCAACGCCCTGGCCCAACATCATGCCGAAACGACGATTGCGCGACTGGTTATCAGTGCAGGTCAGCACCAGATCGCCCAGCCCCGCCATGCCCATAAAGGTGGTAGGATCGGCGCCCAGCGCCTCGCCAAGACGGCTCATCTCCGCCAGACCACGCGTAATCAGCGCGGTGCGGGCATTGGCGCCGAAGCCGATGCCGTCTGAGATGCCAGCGCCGATAGCGATAACGTTTTTCACCGCCCCGCCCAGCTGTACGCCGATAAAATCAGGGTTGTTGTAAACGCGGAAACTTTTGCCACAGTGCAGCAGCTGTTGCAGATCGTCGGCGAACTGCGGATCGGTGGCGGCCAGCGCAATGGCGGTCGGCAGGCCAGCGGCCAGTTCCTTAGCGAAGGTGGGACCGGAAATGACCGCCAGCGGCAGCGCATCGCCCACGATTTCGCGCGCAACATCCTGCAGCAGGCGACCGGTTTCACGCTCAAGCCCTTTCGTAGCCCAAACGATGCGCGAATCGGGACGCAGATGCGGCTTAATCTGGGCCAGCACCTCGCCAAATACATGGCTTGGCACCACAATCAACAGATCGCGGCTGGCGGCGACGGCGTCGGCCAGATCGGGGTCAGTCGAAAGGGTATCGGGGAAAGGCACATCCGGCAGAAAAGCGGCGTTGCAGCGATCGGCTTCCAGCTGCGCTAAATGTTGAGGATTATGACCCCACAACAGCACCTGATGGCCGTTGCGGGCTAAGGTAATGGCCAATGCGGTGCCGTAAGATCCGGCACCCAGCACGGTAACTGACGCGTTACGCTTATTCATCAGGCATCCTGACGAGGTTCGCCGCCTTCTTGCTGCTGCAGGTAGTTCATAAACAGCGCATCGAAGTTGACCGGCGCAAGGTTAAGCTGCGGGAAGGTGCCGCGAGAAACCAGACTGGTGATGCACTCACGGGCGTACGGGAACAAAATGTTCGGGCAATAGGCGCCGAGGCAGTGCGCCATCTGGGTGCCTTCAATACCGGAGATAGTGAAGATACCCGCCTGCTGCACTTCGCACAGGAAAGCGGTGTCGGTGCCGACGGACGCCGTCACGGTCACGCGCAGCACAACTTCAAAGACGCCTTCGGCCAGCTGGCTGGATGCGGTATCCAGATCCAGTTTCACTTCCGGCTCCCACTCTTTCTGGAAAACCTGCGGCGCGTTAGGCGCTTCAAAAGAAATATCTTTCGTATAGATACGCTGGATCTGGAATGACATTTCGCTGGTGTTTTGTTCTGACATTATTATTGAGTCCTGTTAGTTAAAAAAATCCATCGGTACGCCAGTGGCCATTACTTCAGCAGAGGATCAAGCCCTCCGCGGCTGTCCAGCGCGTAAAGATCGTCGCAGCCGCCAATGTGCTGCGCATCGATAAAAATCTGCGGTACGGTGGTACGGCCGCTGCGCTTGATCATCTCTTCGCGCTTGTTCGCATCGCCGTCAATCGGGATTTCCTCGAAAGCGACGCCTTTCTGGGTCAGCAGCGCTTTTGCCCGGTGGCAATAAGGGCAGGTTGCTTTGGTATAAATCTCTACGTTAGCCATATTCAGCACCTTATGAAGTTATTTGCCGCGCACCAGCGGCAGATTTTCACTGCTCCAGCCTGCGACGCCGTCTTTCAGCACGCTGACCTGTTCAAAACCCGCCGCACTCAGCTGAGCCGCGGATTCGAATGCGGAATTACCCGTCGCGCAAACTACAATTATGGGCTGGGCTTTATGCTTTTCCAGTTCGCTGAAGCTGCCCTTTTTAATATCCGCCGCCAGAATATTATGCGCGCCGGAAATGTGACCTTTACGAAACTCATCGCGGGAGCGGATATCGACGACAACCGCATCTTCCTTGTTAATCAGGCGTGTGGCTTCCCCACGGCTGATGGTTTTAACTTTGGAAAACATGCCTTTAAAGGTGGTCACGATTACCAAAACCAGCAACACGACCCATGCCATACACAGAATGGGGTGATTGCTTGCGAATTGCATAATTTCTTGCATGAGGGGTAACAACTCCCGACAGGGTTAATAAGCGAAAATGAGGTTTCTGAGTATACCTGCGCCACTTCTCATGTACAGTCGTGAAGCGGGCAGAGTGTCGTTTTCTGCGGCATAAAGAGGAAAAAAATTGCCGTGGCGCAAACCGGAAGGAAACCAAACGCGCAAAAGAGGCGGCAGAGCACATAATTATCCGCTAAGGTCCTTTTGACAGAACGAACGGCCTGTTTTTAACAGATATTGCGTGGTTAAAGCGCCAGCTTTGACATGAACAGAAACGGAAAAGCGCGGCCGATTGCTGGCAAGCCGCTATTCATCGTGGAATAATCGGTTCCTTATGAGGGAAAAAGCATCAGTTTCACACACATGGACTCCAGGTAACTTTATGCCCTGTTACGCGCCGTTACGCAGCAGTTTGTCCGCGCTTTCCGTCAGCCTGTTATGTGCTGGCGCGCTGCTGTTGCCGCTTTATGCTGGCGCGGCGGACGACAGCAAATCCCAGCTGAAATCTATTCAGCAGGACATTGCGGAAAAAGAAAAAAGCGTCCGTCTACAGAAGGAGCAGCGCAGCAGGCTGCTGGATCAGCTGCAAAGCCAGGAAAAAGTCATTGCCGAAGCCAGCCGCAAGCTGCGCCAGACGCAGCAGCAGCTGACGCGCCTGAACAAAGATATCGACGCCCTTACCCGCTCTATTGAGCGGCTGCAAAAGCAGCAGGCTCAGCAGGAAAAGCTGCTGGCGCAGCAGCTTGACGCCGCTTTCCGCCAGGGTAAGCACAGCGGCTTACAGCTGCTGCTGAGCGGCGAAGAGAGCCAACGCAACGAACGCATCCTTTCCTATTTCGGCTACCTTAACGAGGCGCGCCAGAAAACCATCGGCCAATTACAGCAAACGCGCAGCGATCTTGCGGCGCAGAAGGCCGATCTACTGAATAAGCAGAACCAGCAAAAGTCGTTGCTTAGCGAGCAGCAAACCCAGCAGGCGCGTCTGGAAGAGGCGCGCGCCGCGCGCAAGAAAACCCTGGCTACGCTGGAAAACGCGCTGGAGAAAGACCAGGCCGACCTGGTAGAAATGCGCCAGAACGAAAGTCGGCTACAGGACAAAATCGCCCGCGCCGAGCGCGAAGCCAAAGCGCGCGCCGAACGTGAAGCGCGCGAGGCGGAACAGGTGCGTAAACGTCAGGCGCAGGCGAAAGCGAAAGGCTCCACCTATAAACCGACCGAAAGCGAACGCTCGCTGATGTCGCGCACCGGCGGCTTAGGACGTCCTGGCGGACAGGCATTCTGGCCGGTGCGTGGCCGTATCGAACATCGCTTCGGCGAAACGCTGCAGGGCGAGCTACGCTGGAAAGGCCTGGTGATCGACGCGCCCGAAGGCGCAGAAGTCAAAGCGATCGCCGACGGCCGCGTGCTGATGGCCGACTGGCTGCAGGGATACGGGCTGGTCGTCGTGGTCGAGCATGGTAAAGGCGATATGAGTCTTTATGGCTATAACCAGAGCGCGCTGGTCAGCACCGGCGATCAGGTAAGAGCCGGGCAGCCGATTGCACTGGTCGGCACCAGCGGCGGACGCGGCACGCCGTCGCTTTATTTTGAAATCCGTCGTCAGGGACAGGCGGTCAACCCACTCCCGTGGTTAGGAAGATAGTTTTGTTCTCAGTAAAAAAAATTGCCGCCGCGCTGGGCGGCCTGCTGCTGGCCGCTTCGGCAAACGCCGGCAAACTGGCGATCGTGATTGATGATTTCGGCTACCGCCCGCAGCAGGAAAACCAGGTGCTGCAAATGTCTAACGCCATTTCGGTCGCGGTGCTGCCGACCGCCCCGCACGCGCATGAAATGGCCACCAAAGCCCACCAGCGCGGCCACGAGGTGCTAATCCACCTTCCGATGGCGCCGCTTAGCAAGCAGCCGCTGGAGCGCGATACGCTGCAACCGGAAATGAGCCAGGAGGAAATCGCGCGCATTATCCGCAGCGCGGTGGCGAACGTGCCCGGCGCCGTGGGCATGAATAACCATATGGGCAGCAAAATGACCTCCAGCCTGCCGGGCATGGTGAAAGTCATGCAGGTGCTGGATCACTACAATCTCTACTTTCTCGACAGCATGACGATCGGCAACAGCCAGGCGACGCGCGCGGCGGCGGGCACCCAGGTGAAGGTGATCAAGCGCCGCGTTTTCCTTGACGATAATCAGAACGAAGCGGAGATCCGCAAGCAGTTTAATCGCGCGGTGCATCTGGCGCAGCGCAACGGTTCCGCGATCGCTATCGGCCATCCTCATCCCACTACCGTGCGCGTGTTACAGCAAATGCTGCCGAACCTGCCCGCGGATATTACGCTGGTGCGTCCCAGCCAGCTGCTGAACGAGCCGCAAATCGATCGCCCTGCGCCTGCGCCGTCAACCCCCACGACGCCGAAGCCGAAGCCGCGTAATCCGTTCCGCGGCCTGGCCGTTTGTCAGACGCCGCAACCGGTCGCGCCGGTGCCGGCAACGCGCGCGCTGTCGGTCATCGCCGACAGTATTCAGCAGAGCGCGCTGGTGAAAAAAATAGGCAGCCTGTTCTGATCGGTTGCCCATCGTCAGGGCGGCCGTAAATCACTATAATGCCGCCCTGATATTTCACCTTCCGTGAGCGTAAGGACAGAGCGCGATGACGCAACCTCGACAAAAAATCCTGTTACTGGATAACGGCAGAGAATGGGGCGGCGGCACGAACAGCATGCTGGAGCTGCTCAGGCGCATCGATCGCGACCGTTTCGATATTACCTGCTGCTTTTATTACAACTATCAGCGCGGCGAAGGTGAAACTATTGAGTCGGTGCTGACGGAGCTTGGCATTCCGGTCATCTTTATTCCGCAACGCAAGCAGCCGCTTTCTGCCAAGCTGCAGAAAGAGCTGCTGCGTTCGCTGCTGTTTTTCAGCCGTCCGCTAAAAAAACGCGCCACGGATGCAGTTGATCGTCGCTGGCGCGTGGAGCCGAATGCCCGCAGTCTGCGCGCGC
This sequence comes from Mixta sp., assembly GCF_024610815.1. Lineage (NCBI taxonomy): Bacteria > Pseudomonadati > Pseudomonadota > Gammaproteobacteria > Enterobacterales > Erwiniaceae > Mixta > Mixta sp. The sequence goes on along the minus strand of NZ_JANION010000105.1, from coordinate 22,057 downwards.
TGCTGCAACAGGGCGGCTATCACACGCTTTATATGAACAACCAGCCCAGCACCAACGTTGAAGGCTATCTGGCGGTAAAAGATCTGCCTGTTGGACTGGTGCAGCATTGCCGTATCGAACCGCAGCTGAATCCCGCGCTGGTGAAGATGATCAACCAGCGCGTCGACGCCATTATCGCCGTTTCTCACGGCGTCAATCAGACGCTGCGCGCTAACGGAGTCGATGCCGCACGCTGCTTTACGGTATCCAACGCGATTGATATTTATCAGCCGCTGCCCGATCGCGTGACCGTGCGTGCCCGGCTTGGCCTGCCGACCGACAGCTTCCTGTTTGGCAGTATCGGCTCGCTAATCGCGCGCAAGGCGACGCATCACACGTTACAGGCGCTCAGCGCCTTCCGCCGCGCCTGTCCGCAGATAAACTGGCATATGGTGGTGGTCGGCGCCGGTCCGGAACGGGAGAATCTGCAACAGCTGGCGGCGCGGGAAGGCATCGCCGATCGCGTAATCTTCACCGGCTTTCGTAATAATGCGCTTGATTACCTGGCGGCAATGGATGTCTTTGTGCTGGCGTCACGCAGCGAAGGCCTACCGCGCGTCGTGCTGGAAGCGATGCTGGTTAATACCGCCGTTATCGGCTCGCGCGTCGTGGGCACCGCCGAACTGATTGATGACGGACGCACTGGCCTGCTGTTTGACTATGGCGATACGGCGCGTCTCTGTGCGCATATGCAGGCGCTGTGTCAGAATAACGCGCTGCGCCAGCAGCTGATTTCACAGGCGAATGCCAACGTTAAAGCCCATTACGCTATCGAACATTATGTCGCAGGCGTCGAAGCGCTCCTGCAGAGCGTGGCAAAGGAACCCCTACCGCATGTTTAACTTTCTTAATCCGCAATACCGTTACATTACTTCTCGCCATAATATCCCTTACGCCCAGGCGGATGTGCAGGGCGAGGTGCCGGTTACCTCTGTGGTCATTCCCTGTACCGGCGCAGATTTTATTGAAGAAGCGGAACTGAGCGCGCTGTTCGCCGCTCGCTACGCCACGCAGGCTGAAGAGATCGTGATCGTCAGCGACCAGCCCGCCGAGCTGTTCCGTCAATTGCCGGAAAAAACCCGTGTGGTCACGCTGGATGTGCCGCAGCGTGAAGAAAATTACCGCTATAAGCAAATCTACCGCAGCCGCCTGATTAAGCTACAGGCGCCGTTGCAGGCACAGACTGACGGCATTTTGATGATCGATTCCGATCTGAATCTGCTGCAGATGCCTGATATCCGCATGAAAGAAGGCCACATTTACTCCAGCTTCCGTCAGGGGAAAATGATCGCCAAACTGGATAAGGCCGCGCCGGAAAAGCGCCCTGCTTACTATGCGCGCACTATCCGTCCTTTCCTGGTCGATCACGTTAACGGCGCATTTTTGGCAGCCACGCGCCAGACATGGAAACGCATTTGCCCGCTCTGGCTGACGCTGTTTCAGGATACATGGGAACTGATGGATGATTCACAGCCGCCGACCGATCAGCTGCCGCTGGCCGCCCTGCTGGATATGCTGGATATCAAAACCATCAACCTTGGCGAATGGATGAACTGGCCGGTTTCCAAACGGATTGGCGGCCAGGAGGCGGTGATTCCAAAAGAGGTGGTCGGCGCTCATGGCGGCTTTCCGCTATCGGAGTGGCAGAAATACCTCCAGTCCGCTGATGCTCCGCTGCTGTTTAAAGGCCAGGACTACACGCGTAAAGTGCGGTACCTGACCGACGCCGAGAAGAAAAAGCAGTAAACGTTCTACAGCCCGCAACGTCCGTTGCGTTGCGGGTAAAAATACAGCAGAGTTAATCCCAGCTCAGTACGACCTTGCCTGAACGGCCGGACCGCATCTCGTCGAAGCCCTGCTGAAACGCATCGATATGATAGCGATGAGTAATGATCGGCGTCAGGTCGAGCCCTGACTGAATCAGCGCCGCCATCTTATACCAGGTTTCAAACATCTCTCGTCCATAGATCCCTTTGATAAACAGACCCTTGAAAATTACCTGATTCCAGTCAATCGCCATATCTGACGGCGGAATGCCCAGAAGCGCAATGCGGCCGCCGTGATTCATCGCCTCCAGCATCGCGCGGAACGCCGGCGGCGCGCCCGACATTTCCAGACCGACATCAAAGCCTTCGGTCATGCCCAACTCGCTCATCACCTGTGACAGCGATTCACGACTGACGTCGACGGCACGCGTTACGCCCATCTGACGCGCCAGCTCAAGGCGGTAAGCATTCACATCGGTAATCACCACGTGGCGTGCGCCTACATGTTTACAGACCGCCGCGGCCATAATACCGATCGGCCCCGCGCCGGTAATCAGCACATCTTCACCGACCAGATCGAACGAGAGCGCGGTATGCACCGCGTTGCCGAAGGGATCGAAAATGGCCGCCAGCTCATCAGAGATATTTTCCGGGATCTTAAAGGCGTTAAAGGCAGGGATAACCAGATATTCGGCGAAGCAACCCTGTCGGTTTACACCGACGCCGACAGTATTGCGACAAAGATGGGTGCGTCCGGCACGACAATTACGACAGTGGCCGCAGGTGATATGCCCTTCGCCGGAGACGCGATCGCCGACAGAGAAGCCCTTCACCTCCTGCCCCATCGCCACCACTTCGCCCACATATTCATGGCCGACAATCATCGGAACCGGGATGGTTTTCCGCGACCACTCATCCCAATTGTAAATATGAATATCGGTGCCGCAGATAGCGGTTTTACGGATTTTAATCAGTAAATCGTTATGGCCAGGTTCAGGGATCGGCGCATCCGTTACCATCCAGATGCCTTCCGTCGCCTTGAATTTTGCAAGTGCTTTCATGACCGTACCCCTCAGGCAATCACGCCCAGCTGTTTGCCAATACGCGTAAACGCATCCACCGCCCGTTCAAGCTGCTGATGCGTATGCCCCGCTGAAATTTGCGTGCGGATGCGCGCTTGCCCTTTCGGCACCACCGGATAAAAAAAGCCGGTGACGTAAATGCCTTCGTTCTGCAATAAACGCGCAAACTCCTGCGCCACCTTCGCTTCTCCCAACATCACCGGAATAATGGCGTGATCGGCGCCGGCCAGCGTAAAGCCCGCCTTTGTCATCGCCTCGCGGAAATAACGTGCGTTCTCCCACAGGCGCTGCCGCAGCCCGTCGCCTTCGCTCAGCAGATCCAGCACCCGCAGCGATGCGCTGACGATAGCGGGCGCCAGCGAGTTAGAGAACAGATAAGGACGGGAACGCTGACGCAGCCACTCCACCACCTCTTTTTTCGCCGCCGTATAGCCGCCGGAGGCGCCGCCCAGCGCCTTGCCCAGCGTGCCGGTAATGATGTCGACGCGCCCCATCACGCCGCAGTACTCATGAGTGCCGCGCCCACCGGCGCCGACGAAACCGACCGCATGGGAATCATCCACCATCACCAGCGCGTCAAACTCGTCAGCCAGATCGCAAATGCCCTGCAAATTGGCGATCACGCCATCCATAGAAAAGACGCCGTCGGTAGCGATAAGGATATGACGCGCATCGGCCGCGCGCGCCTCTTCCAGCCGCGCACGCAGCTCCGCCATATCGTTATTGGCGTAGCGGTAACGGCGCGCCTTGCAAAGGCGAACGCCGTCAATGATGGAGGCGTGATTCAACGCATCGGAAATGACCGCATCCGCCGGCCCCAGCAGCGTTTCAAACAGGCCGCCATTGGCGTCGAAGCAGGAAGAATAGAGAATGGCGTCTTCCATGCCGAGAAAATCGGCCAGGCGCTGCTCCAGCTGTTTATGGATATCCTGCGTGCCGCAGATAAAACGCACCGAAGCCATGCCGAAACCGTGGCTATCCATGCCCTGCTTCGCCGCCAGCACCAGCGCCGGATGGTTGGCCAGTCCCAGGTAGTTATTGGCGCAGAAGTTGATCACGTCCTGGCCCGCGCCGATGCGGATATCGGCCTGTTGCGCCGAGGTGATGATACGTTCCTGTTTAAACAGGCCTTCCTGCTGCGTCACTGCCAGCTGTTCATTGATTTGACGATAAAAATCTGCAGGCATTTTTATTCTCCGTTACCGTCTTAGAGTCGGCACATCATACTGAACGGCCGCCGGTCAAACGATAATCGGCGCAACAGAATGTCAATTTTGCAGCATATATCACGCCTGCCTGGTTAGTTACATTCCGTTACGGACTCCTCTGGCTGCCTGCACGCCGATGAAATGTTATGATAATGGGTAATTAGGCGCGGAACCCCCTGTTCCGCCTCACTGTTTAAGGTTAAGTACATGATTATTGTGACTGGCGGCGCCGGCATGATCGGCAGCAATATTGTCAAAGCTCTGAATGAACAAGGCATTACCGATATCCTGGTGGTGGACAACCTGAAAGATGGCACCAAGTTCGTCAATCTGGTCGATCTCGACATCACCGATTACATGGATAAAGAAGACTTCATCGCCAGCGTGATGGCGGGCGACGATCTGGGCGATATTGAAGCGGTGTTTCATGAAGGCGCCTGCTCCGCAACGACGGAGTGGGACGGCAAGTACATGATGGACAATAACTATCAGTACTCCAAAGAGCTGCTGCATTTCTGCCTTGAGCGCGAAATCCCGTTCCTGTACGCCTCTTCCGCCGCCACCTACGGCGGACGCAACGATAACTTCATCGAAGAACGCGCCTACGAGCAGCCGCTGAACGTTTACGGCTACTCAAAAATGCTGTTCGATCACTATGTGCGTCAGATACTGCCGGAAGCGAACTCGCAGGTGTGCGGCTTCCGCTATTTCAACGTTTATGGACCGCGGGAAGGCCATAAAGGCAGCATGGCGAGCGTCGCTTTCCATCTGAACACGCAGCTGAATAACGGCGAGAACCCTAAGCTATTTGAAGGCAGCGATAACTTTAAACGCGACTTCATCCACGTCAGCGACGTCGCGGCGGTCAACCTGTGGTTCTGGAAAAACGGCGTTTCCGGCATCTTCAACTGCGGCACCGGCCGTGCGGAATCTTTCCAGGCGGTAGCGGACGCGGCGCTGGCTTATCATCAGAAAGGTCAGATCGAATACATTCCGTTCCCGGATAAGCTGAAAGGCCGCTACCAGGCTTATACCAAAGCGGATCTCACCAAACTGCGCGCCGCAGGCTACGACAAACCGTTTAAAACCGTGGCCGAAGGCGTGGCTGATTATATGGCCTGGCTGAACCGCGACGCATAACGAAAAGGAAGACGTACCGGCATGAAGATACTGGTAATCGGCCCTTCCTGGGTCGGCGATATGATGATGTCGCAAAGTCTCTATCGCACGCTGAAGGCCGAGCATCCTGATGCCGTGATTGATGTGATGGCACCAGCCTGGTGCCGCCCTCTGTTGTCGCGCATGCCGGAAGTCAACGAAGCGCTGGCGATGCCGCTGGGACACGGCGCGCTGGCATTGGGCGAACGTTATCGCCTGGGAAAAGCGCTGCGTCAGAAAAACTATCAGCGGGCCTGGGTATTGCCCGGCTCGTTTAAATCGGCGCTGGTACCCTTCTTTGCTGGCATTCCACTGCGTACCGGCTGGCGCGGCGAGATGCGCTACGGCCTGCTGAACGATCTGCGCGTGCTGGATAAACCCGCGTTTCCCCTGATGGTCGAGCGCTATGTGGCGCTGGCATACGACAAAACGCGCATCCGCAGCGCGCGCGATCTGCCGCAACCCTTACTGTGGCCACGTTTGCAGGTTGAGGAACAGGAAAAAATCGATACCGCTGCGCAGTTCGCGCTGACCGCCGACCGACCGCTTATCGGCTTCTGTCCCGGTGCGGAGTTCGGCCCGGCCAAGCGCTGGCCGCACTATCACTATGCGACGCTGGCGCAGCAGTTGATCGCGGCGGGTTATCAGGTGGTGCTGTTTGGCTCCGCTAAAGATCATGCTACCGGCGAAGAAATTCGCCAGACGCTGAGCGAGACGGACCGCCTCCACTGCCGCAATCTGGCGGGCGAAACCCAACTGGAACAGGCGGTGATTCTGTTAGCGCACTGCGACGCGGTAGTCACCAACGATTCCGGCCTGATGCATATCGCTGCCGCGCTCGATCGGCCGCTGGTCGCGCTTTACGGCCCCAGCAGTCCTGACTTCACCCCGCCGCTGTCACAGCGTGCGCGCGTTATTCGCCTGATTACCGGCTACCATAAAGTGCGTAAAGGGGATGCGGAGCAGGGTTATCATCAAAGCCTGATCGATATTCAGCCAACGCGCGTAATGGAAGAACTGCACGCCCTGCTGGGCCAGCGGGAGCATATATGAAGGTATTGATCGTAAAAACGTCCTCCATGGGCGATGTCCTTCATACACTGCCGGCTTTAACCGACGCAATGCGCGCGATCCCCACGATTCGCTTCGACTGGGTGGTTGAAGAAAACTTTGCGCAAATCCCGTCGTGGCATCCGGCGGTGGATCGCGTTCTGCCGGTGGCGATTCGTCGCTGGCGCAAGCACTGGTTTGGCAGTCAGCAGCGTGAAGAGCGTCTGCGTTTCAAACAGGCTTTGCAGTCACGTGAATATGATGTGGTGATCGACGCGCAGGGGCTGATTAAAAGCGCCGCGCTGGTGACACGCCTGGCTAAGGGCGTTAAACATGGTCAGGATAGCCGCAGCGCGCGCGAGCCGTTCGCCAGCTGGTGGTATGACAAACGTCATGAGATCAATAAACAGCAACATGCGGTAGAACGTACCCGTGAGCTGTTTGCCAAAAGCCTGGGCTATCAGAAGCCGCAAACGCAGGGCGATTACGCCATCGCGTCGCATTTTCTCGCCCGTCCGCCTGCGGACGCCGGTCGCTACCTCGTTTTCCTGCATGCCACGACGCGCGACAACAAGCACTGGCCGGAAAGTCACTGGCGCGAGCTGATTTCGCTGCTTGAACCTGGCGGCCTGCGCATTAAACTTCCCTGGGGCGCAGAACATGAGCATCAGCGCGCCCAGCGTTTGGCGGCCGGTTTCACTCACGTTGATGTCCTGCCAAAACTGACGCTGGAGCAGGTCGCCCAAACGCTGGCGGGCGCGAAAGCAGTAGTCTCAGTGGATACCGGCCTGAGCCACCTGACCGCAGCGCTCGACCGGCCAAACATTACGCTTTACGGCCCAACCGATCCCGGTTTGATTGGCGGCTATGGGTTGAATCAGCAGGCGCTGCGCGCGTCGGAAAAGGGTGATATGGCAACCATCAGCGCAGCTCAGGTCAATGCTGTGTTACAGCTATTATTAAGCACGGAAGCGTAATAATGATGCCGCCTCGTCTGAGTATTATTGTTACCGCTCATAACTGCGCAACCTGGTTACAGGATACGCTCGACAGCATCGTCGCCTCGGCAGGTAACACATTATCCAGCTGCGAGATCATTCTTGTTAACGATGCTTCAGAAGATGATACGCAGGCGATTATTGAGCGTTTCGCCGCCGTTTATCCCCAGACCCGACATCAACAAACCTGGCTGCGCAATATTGGTCAGGTTCGCAACCACGCCGTTGCGCAGGCGCGGGGGGATTATATTTTAATGGTCGATGGCGATGACAAAGTGTTACCTGGCGCTATAGCCGATCATCTGCCTCAGCTGGAAGCACAGAGACCGGATATCTATTTAAGCAAAATTATCGAAAAACGCAGCGCTGATATGAACCCTGTCCCCCCCTGGCATGCTGGAACGCCTGTCGTTTTAGCGCGGGATGAGGCGATTACGCGTTTTTTGATCCATCGTGATTTCCAGGCGCATTTTATCGGTCAATACTTCCGTCGCCATTTGCTGCAGGAAAACCCCTTCCCCTCTTTCATCTGCTACGAGGATGCCTGGCTTTTTCCGTTACTGCTGACCAAAAGCGAAAAAATCCTTTATTCAACCTGCGGCTTTTATCTCTACAGAAAGCATGCTGCCAGTCTCTCAACCACTATGCAGCCCGAAAAAATTGTCTGCTTGCTGGCTGCGACACAGCATATGGATGAGGTATTGCCGACACGTTTTCAGACTCTGATTACCTGCCACTGGCTGGATATCGTTAATCGGCATAGCACCGAACTGAAAAAGCAGGGGGTATGGGAACAGGTTAAAAAGCGTATCCACCAGCAGAGCCTGTGGGCATTCCTGCTTAATGGGAAGATACGGGTCAGCTATAAACGTAAGATGCTGAAGCTAAGGCGGCTAAACTAGCCGCCTGTAAACTATTATGGCTGAGGCGAAGACGCCGCGACAGGGCTTTTCCACATCACACATAAGATCAGCAGAAGCGAAATACAGATAGTGATTTCACGGCTGATAAATAACACGTCTGTCAGGCCGCTTACCACGGTCACCAGAATAACGGAAAGCAGCAACGCATTATTTTTACGCAGCGCTCTGAGTATTAGCGCTAAATAAAATGCCAACACGATCACCATTCCTGGAATGCCCTGTAGCGTTGCGCTGTCGAGCAATTCATTGTGCAAATGAATCGAAACAAACTCTAAGGCGCTGGCGTCACGGTGGTTTTCCTTCACATAATGCTTAAACCAAGCCGTTCGCTGCTCCATATTCATTCCCAACGGATTCGCTGCGAAGCAGGCGGCGCCAATATTCCACATCGCCAGCCGGCTGGTCAACGAACCGCTTTTATTCCCCTCCGCCTGTTCATATCGCGTGAGCTCCGCCATTGAAGCATCGATTCTGGGCTTAATCATCGGTTTATAGCACGCGGCGATTAATAAAACGATAGCGGTTAAAATGCCCAGCGCAGCTTTCCAGCCTAAATGACGAAAGCGTAGCAGCCCAACGAAAAAGATAATTAAGGGAAACGCGGCGATCATATTGCGAGTGCCCGTCTGGATGATAATAAACCAGGCGATGACAAATACGCCAAGGCATAACAACAGCTGGCTGGCGCTATGTCTTTTTGCTGCCAGCATAAACAGCGTTGCCGCAGCCAACATCGCATAACCATAGGCGGAAAGCGTAGCGCGATCGAGCGCAAACTCAACGCGCCGGGCACCATTTGTATATTGGTAAAAACCGTAGACCGTTGCGCCGACAAACGCGACAATCAATCCCCATTCAACCATACGGCGAGTTAGCTGAGGCAATCTTTCCTGCTGACTAAACAGGTAATAACCGATTACGGCCGCGATTAGCAGACGTTTACCCGCGTTCAGATAATCATTATAAGGGTCAAAATGGGGTTGTCCCAGATAATCCCAGTAAAACCAAACGACTTTACTACAGCCCAGTAACGCCAACCATCCTGCCAGCCAAAAATGGCGACGATTAACAGGACGCAAGTGGGTAATAATCCCTAAAAGGGAAAAATAAAAAGCCCAGTAAAAAGCAACCTTCGCCGTCTTTTCATGGATAAAGGTAAACATAACGGCCAGCAATACCGCCGTCAGCGCTAAAAGATAAAGCGCGTTGCGCCAATGAGTTTTGATCAGCGCGCTATTCATCCAGCCTGGGTAAGAGATATCCCTGTTCATTTTTATCGTGCCTGAAAGTATTGATAATATTCCGCCAGCGTCATGCCCTGCGTACGTGTTTGCAGCCAGCTAAACAGCGCCTCTAAATCCTGGTACAGTCTTTCAATATCCGCTTCGTTTTTAAAGGTCGGGCTGCCGTCCGGCATAAATTCTGAGGAGTGAAGCATAAACTCGACATAATCATTGCCTTCCGCCAGGCTCATCTCCGCCACGCGCTTCATCGCAGCCAGGTTGCCGCCTGAAGGCCGTAGCCAGTGAACGGAAGGCCCGCGTTTTTTACCGCGCAGGCGATCGTAGCCCTGCTTCAGGCGATTCATCAATGCGGTGTGCTTGTACTGAATGCTCATCGGTACTTCCAGCAATCCCGAATCGCCGCTGCGCGAGATATCTTTTGGATCAAGAAAATAGGCGTGATGCGGGAAATGCGTATAGTCTGTTCCGCCCTTTCCCTGCGGCGCGCCAGGCGAATTGCGCCAGCTTACCCGCGGCGTCACCGAGCAATCGACCTGATAGCCCAGCTCGCGCAGCACCGTCGCGTAACGCTCATCAAAGGCCCAGCGTCCGGCACGATGGCTCAGCATTTTCGTCTGGAAGGTTTCCTCCAGGAGATCGGTCATAAATTTAACTTTTTCACGCAGCAGATTATCTGGGTATTCAATCAGATAAGGCTGCCAGCGCCAGTCATCATCCGTCAGCGGCGCTTCCGGCGGGCTGTTCCAGGCGTGCAGATGCATGCCAACCTCCCCCTGACCGCGTGCAATAACATCTCGAGCGAACTCGACATAGGCAGGATCGCTGGCCATCTCATAGTTAGTCAACCAGGTCGGTTTAAAGCCATATTTTTCACAGAGCGCCTGAAAACGCGGCAAAAAAAGCGTATTGCGGGTAGTGATGGTACGGCGATTGCGCCACAGATTGTCGCCTTCAGTATCAATTGTGATGAGAAAAGCCGGTTTATTCATCTTCTTTCCAACGCTCCACTGGATGTCGCCGGTATGTTACGCAGGCGCTTTCTTAAGGGCAAAATAATTTCATTCCGATAAATCTCCTTCTTTTACTTTTCATGGCAAACTAAGCTTCGCTTGATTAAGCTCTTATACAGGCGTTGCCCGTTTCGTTTACCGGATGTCGTGAAGCGCGACGCCGATGAAAAAGGAAAGGTCCGGCACACAGCCTTATCGATATTAAAAGCGATAAAAAACTTAATTCCCAACAAAATAGCTTTTACACTTTTGCCAGTGGCCTTGCTGCACACATAAGGATTTAAACATTGTCCAGGCGTATCTTGATGATCATTGATGGCTTACCTGGAGGCGGCGCAGAAAAGGTAGTGCTGACGCTGGCGAAGGGGCTGTTGTCGCTGGGGCATCGCGTTTCGCTGTTCTCATTACGCAGCGTATGCGATTACCCACTTCCGGCAGGGCTGGACTATCAGGTGCTTCAGGATCGCTGCCGCAAACCGTGGCGTAAGCTCACAGAGCTACAGCGTCGCGCGTGTCAGTTGGATCGCGCCATTATCAAAGCCGAGCAGCAGAGCGGCGCGTTTGATTTAATCATTTCCCATCTGCATAAAACGGACCGAATCGTGAGTCGCTGTCGACATCTCGACCCGGCAAAAACCTGGTACTGCCTGCACGGCGTTTTCTCCGCGTCTTATCTGGCGCGACGCAAAGGCTTTTCCCGCTGGCTGAAGATTCAAAAAACCCGCCGGGTTTACCAAAATCGCAACGTTATCGGGGTGTCGCAGTTCGTTATTGACGATTTGAAGCAGCACTACAGCATCCAGCCGGCGCGCGAAGCGGTCATCTTCAATCCGTTCGACGCTGAACTGATTTTACAGCAGGCCAGCGAAGCGTGTGAGCTGTCTGGTCAGGACTATCTGTTGCACGTAGGCCGTTTCCATCCAACCAAGCGCCACGATCGCCTGCTCCAGGCCTATGCACGCAGCGGATTGCAAGCGCCGCTGGTGCTGATAGGCCAGGGCGATGCCGCGCGTATCGCCGCGCTGAAAGCGTTAGCTGACGAACTGGGCATTGCCGACCGCGTAATTTTCAAAGGTTTTACCCATAATCCCTATGCATGGATAAACCATGCACGTATGCTGATCGTCAGCTCAGACAGCGAAGGCTTTGGGAACGTACTGGTTGAAGCATTGTTCTGCCAGACGCCGGTGGTCAGCACTCGCTGTCCCGGCGGCCCGGAAACGATTCTACAAGGTGAACTGGCGCGCGGACTGGCGGAAATGTCCAGTGAATCACTGGCGGAAAAAATAAAGGACATTTATCATCAGCCCCCCGAACTTCATCAGCTCGATCTTTCGGCCTACCATATTGAGGCCATCTGTCAGCGCTACCTCGCGTTGATTGAGCGCTGATTACCATGCGCAACAATGGAATAATACTTTTTGCAGGGGATGGTTATGCTTTGCCCCGTTGCCAGACCGCTGAGGAAACGGTGTGAACTATATTTTTATTTTTATCTTACTACTGCCGCTAAAGTGGGTAAGAAAGCTTTTCCGTAAGAAGGAAGGGCGCAACCTGGTGATCCAGACCGCCAAGATCGGCGATTTTATTAATATCACGCCGCTGCTGGCGCATTTGCAACGCAGCGATGCGCTGCTGAGCCGTACCGTCGCGCCGCTGGCACGGCATGACGATACGCTGCAACACATCTGGTATATCGAAGATTATAAATCCGGCCTGCTGGCGAAAATTCGTCTTGCGCTGCAGCTGATGAACCGCTACGACAACGTCTACCTACTGCATCCTAATAACGTCAATTTGTTCTATGCGGCCTGCTGTAACGCCAGCAATAAGCAGTTCCTTTCCAACTACCGCCGCAAGTGGTATCAGGCGCTGTTCTACTGGACGGCCAGCGGCGTTGTGCAGCATGAGAAGAATACACTGACGCTGGAAAATTACCTCAAGCTGGCGGATCCGCAGCTGACCAAAGAGAGTTACCCAAAGCACGCCACCCGTCCGCTTTATCCCCTGGCCCCCGTTCCCGCCGCACTACAACGCCAGGATGGGATTAAGATCGGTTTAAGCATCTCCGCAGGTAATCAGGCGAAAACCATTCCCCCAGCCATCTGGAAAGATCTGTTTGATCGGCTGGCCGACCTGCCCTGTCTGTTTTATGTATTTGGCGCGCCTTCGGAAATGGATCGCTTGCAGGATCTGTATAAACTCACAGGGGAACGTGAAAATATTATCAGTATGATTGGCAACATTCCGCTGGAAGGCTTGCCGCATGCTATCAGCATGATGGATTTTTACGTTGCTTCCGATTCCGGCAACGTTTATATCGCCGACGCTGTCGGCGTACCGGTTATTTTAATTTACGGCCCCTGCTGTGTTGAAGAACAACGGCCTCTAGGTGATGTGCTGTTGATTGGACCGGACCATATTGCGCCTTCATCGTTTGTATTCGCCGCGCTTTATCAGTTCCATCATCCCGCAGAGCAGCTTTACGCACTGGATAGCCGCAAACTCGACGATATTCACGATTTTATTGCCGCACGCCAGCCGGAACGGCTGCGCCAAACCAAGCCCCATTAACATGACACAACACGCTGACACCGCTTCTCCTTTACTGAGCGTTATCATTCCGATGTATAACGCCGGCAGTATGTTCGATACGTTTATGGCGTCGCTTCTGGCGCAAACTTTTACCGATCTTGAAGTCATTATCGTTAACGATGGCTCGACGGACGGCAGCGCCGAGCGCGCGGCGGACTATGCCGCGCGTTACGCGCATATCAGCGTCATCAACCAGCAGAACGGCGGCGTTTCACGGGCGCGCAATGCAGGCCTGACGGTCGCGCGCGGCAAATATGTCACCTTCCCGGACGCCGACGATACGCTGTCGCCTGAGATCTATCAGACGCTGGTCGGGATGGCGGAACAGGACGATCTCGATGCGGCCCAGTGCAACGCGGAATGTTTTTATACCGGCAGCCAGCGCGTCAGAACGCTGATCCCGCACGACAGGCTGACCTCAACCGGCGTGCTGGACGGCGCCGCCTGGCTGAGCAAGGCGCTGGCGACCCGGCGCTATCTGCATGTCGTCTGGATGGGCATTTACCGTTTATCCGTGATCAAATCTCACGAACTGATGTTTGAACCGGGCCTGCATCATCAGGATATTCCCTGGACCACCGAATTTATGCTGAACGCGCGCCGGGTGCGCTACACCGACACCCCGCTCTATCGCTATCACGTTCACGATCAATCGATCAGCAACCGTAAACGCACCGGGCAGCGCAACGTAGAGTATCAGCGTCACTACCTGAAAATTGCGCGGATGCTGGAAGAGATAAATCAGCGCTACCGCGGCAAAGTGAAAATCTATCCGCAGTTTCACTATCAGATTACGCACGAGGCGCTTAGCGTCTGTCATGCGGTGCGGCGCGAGCCGGAAGCCGATGCGCGTCAGGCAATTATCGCCGATATCTTCTCGACGCAAACCCATCGTCGTATGCTGCGCAACGCGCGCGGCGTGAAACAGTGGTATCAGCTGCTGCTTTGGCTGAGCCGCCTTTACCGCTGGCGTCAGCGCTAACCGGGCAAAGCCGGGGAAGAAGCGGCATGCGACGCTTTTCCCCCTGGCGGCTTTGACCTAAAATCGGCTCACTTCTTTCTGAGACAGGTTTTGTATGGCAAGTCAGATCCCTGCATCTTTTACACCACGCAATATTCTGGTGATCAAACTACGTCATCACGGCGATATGTTGTTGACCACGCCGGTTATCAATGCGCTGCATCAGCGCTATCCCGGCGCCGCGATCGATGTGTTGCTCTATCAGGAAACGCGTCCGATGTTACAGGCGCATCCCGCGATTCGTCGGCTGCATCTGATCGATCGGAAATGGAAAAAGCAGGGCGTCTGGCGTCAGCTAAAGCATGAGCTGGCGCTGGTGAACGCCATTCGGGACAGTCATTACGACCTGGTGATTAATCTGGCCGATCAGTGGCGCAGCGCGCTGATAACTAAACTTACCGGCGCGCCGGAGCGCATCGGTTTCGCCTATAACAAGCGCGACAGCCATTTCTGGCGCGCCTGCCATAATCACCTGGTTTCAACGGCGAATTTTAGTCAGCTGCATACCGTCGAACAAAATCTGCTGGCGCTCTCGCCGCTTGATGTGCCGATGGAGAATGCGCCCGTTACGATGTATTACGCGAATGAAGACTGGCTGGCCGCCGAACAACAGCTTCAGAAGCAAGGCGTTACCGGCCCTTATATTGTGATTCAGCCCACCTCGCGCTGGACATTTAAATGCTGGGACGACGATAAGGTCGCCGCCTTAATCGATCGGCTTAATCAGCCCGGCCAGCATATCGTGCTAACCGCCGCCCCGGACCGTAAAGAGCTGGCGATGATTGAGCATATTCTTTCGCTCTGTAGTAACCCGCAGGTTGCCACTATTGCCGGGCAGCTCAGCCTGACGCAGCTGGCGGCGCTTATCGATCATGCGCGGCTGTTTATCGGCGTCGACTCGGCGCCGATGCATATGGCAGCGGCGCTGCAAACGCCCTGCGTGGCGCTGTTCGGCCCGACCAAACTACAGCAGTGGCGTCCGTGGGGCGCCCGTAACCGGGTCATTTGGGCAGGCGATTACGGCCCGCTGCCGACGCCCGATTCTATCGATACGAAAACCGAGCAGCGCTATTTAAGCGCCATCCCGGTTGACGATGTGGCCGCCGCCGCGAGGAGTTATCTGGATGCGTAATATCCGCCTGGCGATTGTGCGCCAAAAATACCGTCCCGACGGCGGGGCCGAGCGCTTTATTTCACGCGCGCTGGAAGCGCTGAACAACGAGCGGCTCGATCTGAATATCATCACCCGCAGCTGGCAGGGCACGCCGAAACCAGACTGGCATCTGCATATCTGCAACCCGCCAAAATGGAGCCGCGTGTCGCGCGAGCGCGGGTTTGCCGCGGCGGCGCGCGCCTGCTGGGAGCGCGAGAAATTCGACATCGTTCAGAGCCATGAACGCATCGCCGGCTGCGATATTTTTCGCGCCGGCGACGGCGTACATCGCGTCTGGCTGGAGCAACGCGCGCGCATCGTTTCACCGATGCAGCGTCTCAGCGCCTCGCTCAGCCCCTGGCATCGCTATGTACTGCGGGCGGAAGAGGAGATGTTTCACTCCGCCGCGCTAAAGAAAGTGATCTGTAATTCGGAGATGGTGAAGCAGGATATTATCCGCTGCTTCAATCTGGCGGATGATCGCATCACCGTGATCTATAACGCTATCGATTCACAACGCTTCCAGCCAGCGACAGAAGCCACGCGCCATGCGACGCGGCGGCAGCTCGCGATACCGGAGCAGGCGGTCGCGCTGATTTACGTCGGTTCAGGCTTTGAGCGTAAAGGTCTGAAGGCGGCGATTCAGGCGATCGCTAATAGCGATCGCTATCTGATCGTGGTGGGTCAGGATAAACATCAGTCGCGTTATCAGCAGCTGGCCAATCAGCTTAACTGCCTCGATCGTCTACGTTTCGTGGGCGTACAGCAGGATGTGCAGCCGTTTTATCACGCCGCCGACGGCTTAATTCTGCCAACGCTATACGATCCCTTCCCCAACGTGGTGCTGGAGGCGATGGCTTGCGGCCTGCCGGTGATCACCAGCACCGGCTGCGGCGGCGCGGAATTTATTGTGGAGGGGCAGCAGGGGTTTGTCTGCGATGCGCTGGATATCAAGGCGTTGCATGAAGCAGTGCAGAACATTCCCGCTAAAGTGCAGGAGTCGTCGATGGGCGAGGCGGCGCGCGCCAGAATTATGCCTTATACCCCGCAGCGGCTGGGCGCGGAGTTACATTCCCTTTATCAACAGCTACTTTCAGGCGCGGCGGAAGATAGATGAGTGCAGGAGAGTTATCTGCTAACATGCCGCATTCCGCATATTTTGCTTAGGTTTGACGCATAAGTGTCGTAAAGATCGGTATGACGACGATTTACACCGCCCTGCTTTACCTTATACAGCCTCTGATTTGGCTGCGCCTCTGGCTGCGCGGCCGCAAAGCGCCTGCCTATCGTAAGCGCTGGGCGGAACGCTACGGTTTTTGCGTCGGCAAAGTAAGCCCAGGCGGAATCCTGCTGCATTCGGTTTCCGTTGGGGAAACGCTGGCGGCGGTGCCGCTGGTGCGGGCGTTACGTCACCGCTATCCTACGCTGCCAATCACCGTCACCACCATGACGCCGACCGGATCGGAGCGCGCCCAGTCCGCTTTCGGCAAAGATGTGCATCACGTCTACCTGCCCTACGACCTGCCCGATGCCATTAACCGTTTTCTGAATACGGTCGATCCCAGACTGGTGATCATTATGGAAACCGAGCTGTGGCCCAACTTCATCAAAGCGCTGCACGATCGGCAGGTGCCGCTGGTTATCGCCAACGCGCGGCTGTCGGCGCGCTCGGCGAAAGGCTATAAAAAGCTGGGTAAATTTATGCGTCAGCTGTTGCAGCGCATCACGCTTATCGCCGCGCAGAATGAGGAGGATGGCGCGCGCTTCGTCGAGCTGGGCCTGAAGCGCTCCCAGCTGGCGATCACCGGCAGCCTGAAATTCGATATTTCCGTGACGCCTGAGCTGGCGGCGCGCGCGGTAACGCTGCGTCGTCAGTGGGCGCCGCGCCGCCCGGTCTGGATCGCCACCAGCACCCATGAAGGCGAAGAGAGCATTATGCTGGAGGCGCATCGCCGTCTGCTGGCGCACTTCCCCGACCTGCTGCTGATTCTGGTGCCGCGCCATCCTGAACGTTTTGAAGACGCCCGTGAAATGACGCAGAAAAGCGGCTTCAGCTATACGCTGCGCAGCAGCGGCGAAATTCCATCCAGCAGCACCCAGGTAGTGATCGGCGATACCATGGGCGAACTGATGCTGCTCTACGGCATCGCCGATCTGGCGTTCGTCGGCGGCAGTCTGGTGGAGCGCGGCGGTCATAATCCGCTGGAGCCGGCCGCGCACGCGATTCCGGTGCTGATGGGCCCGCATACCTTCAACTTCAAAGATATCTGCAGCAAACTGAAGCAGGCCGACGGCCTGATTACCGTGACGGACACTGCCTCGCTGGTGCATGAAATCGGTAACCTGCTGGTGGATGATGACTATCGACGCTATCACGGCCGCCACGCCGTTGAGGTGCTTCATCAGAACCAGGGCGCGTTGCAACGTCTGCTTCAGCTGCTTGAACCTTACCTTCCGCCACGGAATCATTAAATGACCGAACGCCAACGTCTGTCAGTCGTGATGATCGCCAGGAATGAAGCTGAGCTGTTGCCCGACTGCCTGGACTCCGTCAGCTGGGCCGACGAGATTATTCTGCTCGATTCCGGCAGTGAGGACGCCACGCTCTCCATTGCGCAGCGATATGGCGCGAAAGTGTTTCAGTCTCACTCCTGGCCGGGCTATGGCAAACAGCGCCAGCAGGCCCAGGCGCATGCCAGCGGCGATATGATTTTGATGATCGATGCGGACGAGCGGGTCACGCCGGAACTTCGCGCCGCGATTGAGCAGGTGCTGAACGGCACGCCGCAGGCGGATAAGGTTTACAGCCTGGGACGGCTCAATCTGTTTCTCGGCCGCTTTATGCGGCACAGCGGTTGGTACCCGGATCGCGTGGTGCGTCTCTATCCGCATACCTACCGCTATAACGATAATCAGGTGCATGAATCGCTGGAAACCGGCACGGCGCAGGTGATTGCGCTGCCGGGCCATCTTCAACACCTCACCTGTCGCGATTTCTCCGCTTTTCAGCGCAAGCAACTCGCCTATGCCGAAGCCTGGGCGCAGCAGCGCCATCAGCAGGGTAAACGCTGCGGCGTTTTCTCCATCTTCAGCCATACGCTGGGCGCGTTCTGCAAAACGCTGCTGCTGCGCGCTGGCTTTCTTGACGGCCGACAGGGCTGGATACTGGCGATGGTGAATGCGCAATATACTTTTAATAAGTACGCGGCGCTGTGGGCGCTCGGTCAGTCAGCTACCGGAGGCAAATCATGAGTACCAGAGCTATCTACCCCGGCACCTTCGATCCGCTGACCAACGGTCATCTGGATATTTTAAGCCGCGCCGCGGTGATGTTTGACGAAGTGATTCTGGCTATCGCCGCCAGCCCAGGTAAGAAGCCGATGTTCAGCCTGAACGAGCGCGTGGCGCTGGCGCAGCAGGCGACGGCGCATTTAGCCAATGTGGAAGTGGTCGGTTTTAGCGATCTGATGGCTAATTTCGCCCGCGATCGTCAGGCGAACGTGCTGGTTCGCGGTCTGCGCGCGGTATCAGATTTCGAGTATGAGCTACAGTTGGCGCACATGAACCGGCACTTGCTCCCCTCGCTGGAAAGCGTGTTCTTAATGCCTGCGGAAAAGTATTCCTTTGTTTCTTCTTCGCTGGTGAAAGAGGTGGCGCGCCATGGGGGAGAAGTAGAAGCTTTCCTGCCTGAGCCTATTTACCAGGCGCTGCTGGCGAAGCTGTCCGCATAAAGCGCAGCCTCAGAAAGGCACGTATTCTGAGGCTATAGACGAAGCCAATTTAATCGCTACTTCTGGCAACTGCGGCAAAAAAAGGTGCTGCGCTGTCCATGCTTCGCGCTTTCAATCGGCGCGCCGCACGCGCGACAGGGCTCTCCGGCGCGACCATACACCTGCAGCTCCTGAGCAAAATAGCCCGGCTTGCCGTCGCTTTGCAGAAAGTCTCGCAGCGTCGTACCGCCCTGCTCAATAGAGCGCAGCAGCACCGCCTTGATGGTTTTCACCAACAGCGCAGCCTCTTCATGCGTCAGCGACATCGCCGGACGATCGGGCAGGATCCCAGCGGCGAAAAGCGACTCGCTGGCGTAGATATTGCCCACGCCAACCACCAGCTTATTATCCATCAGCCAGGGTTTTACGGCGGTACGCTTGCCGCGCGATTTTTCAAACAGATAATCCGTATTAAACTGCTCGCTAAGCGGCTCCGGCCCAAGATGCGCCAGCACATTGCTGCCCTGCAGGTCGCTGCTCCATAGCCAGGCGCCGAAACGACGCGGATCGGTGTAGCGCAGCACTTTGCCGTTGCTCATCACCAGATCGACATGATCGTGTTTCGCCGCCGGGATCTCTTCCGACAGTACGCGCAGGCTGCCTGACATGCCCAGATGAATGATGATCCACCCCTTCGGCAGCTCCAGCAGCAGATATTTCGCGCGCCGCTGGACGCTCAGCACCGGCTGATCGCTCAGGGCGTGAATCTCCTGAGAAACGGGCCAGCGCAGGCGCGGATTACGCACCACCGCGTGCAGAATCGTCTCTCCCACCAGGTGCGGTTCAATGCCGCGACGGCTGGTTTCTACCTCAGGTAATTCAGGCATGGCAGCTCCTCACGTTTTACGGTTTCATAAAAAACAAAAAACCCGGCCGGAGCCGGGTTTTTCATGGAAGCCGCAATTATTTAATTTTAGCTTCTTTGTACATCACATGCTGACGCACAACCGGATCGAACTTTTTCAGTTCCAGTTTTTCCGGCTTAGTACGTTTGTTCTTCGTGGTGGTATAGAAGTGACCTGTACCAGCAGAGGAAACCAGCTTGATCTTCTCACGAATACCTTTAGCCATGATTCAGTTCCTTAGTACTTCTCACCACGGGCACGCAGATCGGCCAGAACCGTATCAATGCCCTTCTTGTCAATTACACGCATACCTTTAGCAGATACGCGCAGAGTAACGAAACGCTTCTCGCTCTCAACCCAGAAACGGTGAGAGTGCAGGTTCGGCAGGAAACGGCGTTTCGTCGCGTTCATTGCGTGGGAACGGTTGTTACCGGTCACCGGACGCTTGCCAGTTACTTGGCAGACTCGTGACATGTCAATTCTCCAAAAATCAAATCAGCTCGAGCTTTAAAAATTAGGTTTTGGCCGCCTCGTCAGGCTTGTAGCCCATCCAGGCGAGTTCCATGCGAACCCGCTGAGCAGGCCTAAACGCCAAACCCGAGATTCTCAAAGGTGGCGTAGTATACGCCTTGTCGCGCCAGCGCTCAAGTCCCGAACAGATAAAGATCCCAGGGGATCGCCGAAACTGTACAGAAAAGAGCCGTTTTTCTTCTTACAGCCAGCCTCTTTCGGCAAAAGAAACGTATTCGCCCTTTCCAATGACCAGATGGTCAAGCAGACGAATGTTCATCAGCTGGCAGGCCTGGCGGATCTGCTGGGTAATATCGCGGTCGGCGGCGCTCGGCTCGGCGCAGCCGGAGGGGTGATTATGCGCCAGGATCAGCGCCGCCGCATTAAGCTTAAGCGCCGCGCGCACGATTTCACGCGGATGCACCTCCACGCTGGCGATGCTGCCGGAAAACATCTGCTGCGCCTCTAATACACGGTGCTGATTATCGAGAAAAAGGGCCATAAAGATTTCCCGCTCCTGATGAGCCAGCACGCTTTGCAAATAACGCCGTGTCACCTGCGGGCTTTCCAGCGCGTTTTCCTGCATCATCTGCGCGCTGAAAAAACGGCGCGCCAGTTCCGCCACCGCATGCAGCTGCGCCAGCTTGGCGTCGCCTACGCCTTTTATCACGCTGAACGCGCTTTTATCAGCGCTCATTAAGTGATAAAGCGAACCGAACGCCTGCAGCAGCTCATCCGCCAACGCCATTACCGGTTTGCCGCAGGCGCCGGTGCGTAGAAAAATCGCCAGCAGCTCGGCGTCGCTTAGCGCCGACGCGCCCAGCTTATGCAGCTTTTCGCGAGGTTTTAACACGTTCGTCTCCGCTCGGCATGTTAGTTTGCCAGGTCGCCACTTTGCGCCGGTCAGGGTAAAGACGCTACCAAACGTGCTTAACTTTTCGGGACGGCTCGCAAAGGTGGCGGGATGCTAAACGGCGCCACGGGAAGAGTGTGGTAAAATCGCCGGATGATGTCACCGCCTGGCATGGCCAAAGGCGATTAAGGGCAGGAGTAAAAAATGATGGGATTAACCGGGAAACATATCGTATTAGGCGTAAGCGGCGGTATTGCGGCGTACAAAACGCCAGAGCTGGTGCGGCGTTTACGCGATCGCGGCGCGGAAGTGCGCGTAGTGATGACGGAGGCCGCCAAAGCCTTTATTACGCCGCTGACCTTACAGGCCGTTTCCGGCTACCCGGTCTATGACGACCTGCTCGACCCAGCGGCGGAAGCGGCGATGGGGCATATCGAACTGGGCAAATGGGCCGACCTGGTGATTCTCGCGCCCGCCACCGCAGACCTTATCGCCCGCGTAGCGGCGGGCATGGCCAACGATCTGGTGACGACGCTCTGTCTGGCGACCGCCGCGCCGCTGGCTGTGGTGCCGGCGATGAACCAACAGATGTATCGCGCGCTTCCAACCCAGGAAAACCTACAACGTCTCGCCGGACGCGGCGTCATGCTCTGGGGGCCGGACAGCGGCAGCCAGGCGTGCGGCGATGTCGGGCCTGGACGGATGCTCGACCCGCTGGAGATTGTCGATCGCGCTGTCGCCTGGTCAATGCCGGTCAACGATTTGCAACATCTGAATATTATGATCACAGCTGGTCCGACGCGCGAAGCGCTTGATCCGGTGCGCTATGTTA
>NZ_JANION010000097.1:0-20997 GCF_024610815.1 Mixta sp. | reverse complement strand
TGCCGGGGTCGCGGAAAGCGCTTGCAGTATGCTACCGCCTCCTGCATGGCGTCCATTCCCCCGCCGTCAGCGTACGCAGACGGCTCAGGTTATCCGTAATACTCTGACGCTGCTGGCTGTGAGCGTATTTAATAAATTTTCTCTGATCCTTACCAAAAGGGCGAATAAGCGCGCGCCAAAGGGGACTCAGCCCGCAAAAGAGAATTGCGCGGCTGAAGCGCGTTATTCCACCGATTGAAAAAATGCGTGAGGTTTAGGCTATAACACTGAGATTTGATTTAACGGTAACCGTTAAAGCCAATTCACTGATGTTGGCCTTAAAGTTTGCCGATAGTAGTCAACGACGGCATCAGAACCGTTTTACGTTCGGAAGCTGCAAAAGGCGAAGGGATACACTCTCCCTGTCAGGACGCGTGGCGATGCGGGCTTCTCAGAACACGTTTATGTCGGAGAGTTCCCTTGACAATAAAAGCAACACGCAAATCCTGGTTTGATACTGACGCGCAGGCGACAACCAGTGCAACCAGCAGCACCTGGTACGCTTCGGCGCCAACCGACCATTACAGCACCAGCCAGGCTGCGGTACAGCTCACCCGCAGTGGACTGAGCTGGAACGGCTATCAGGTTTACAACAAGCCCGTCGCGCTCACCTTCAGCTTTCTCGACAGTACGACGACGGCCTCCCCGCGCGGCGATAAAGGCATTGTCGCCTTTAACAGCGCGCAGCAGGCGGCGGCGATGCAGTCGTTACAGGCCTGGTCCGATCTGGCCAACATTAAATTCACCCAGGTTGCGTCGGGCGGACGGCTGACGTTTGCCAACTATACCCAGTTTTCTAATGGCCAGCCTGCGAACGATCAGGCCTATGCTTATCTGCCCAGCACCAGTAAAGCGGGCGGATCGATGTGGTTTGATTACAACATCAGCAATATCCGCTCGCCCGACAAATATGAGTATGGCCGTCAGACGATAACGCATGAACTGGGCCACGCGCTGGGGCTGAGCCATCCCGGCGACTACAACAGCGGCACCGGCGTGATCTCTTACAGCGCCAGCGCCACCTACGTTGAGGATTCACGCCAGTATTCGCTGATGAGCTACTGGAGCGAAACCAATACCGGCGCTAAGTTTAACGGTCACTACGCCGTCGCGCCGCTGCTGCATGATATCGCCGCCATTCAGCGCCTCTACGGCGCCAATATGACGACGCGCACCGGCAATACCGTGTACGGTTTCGACTCCAATAGCGGACGCGACTACTACAGCGCCAGCAGCAGCAGCGACGTGTTGATTTTCTCGGTTTGGGATGCGGGCGGCAACGATACGCTTAATTTCTCCCGTTATGGCCAGAACCAACTGATTAACCTGAATGCGCAGACTTTTTCTAACGTCGGCGGACTGATCGGCAACGTCTCCATCGCTCTCGGCGCGGTGATTGAGAACGCCATCGCCGGGGCGGGCAACGATTCCGTGATCGGCAACGCCGTCGCCAACCTGTTGCGCGGCAACGCCGGCAGCGATCGCCTCTACGGCAACGATGGCAACGACGCGCTGTATGGCGACGACGGCAACGATCTGCTCTATGGCGGCAACGGCGATGACATGCTGACGGGCGGCAACGGCATCGATACGCTGAACGGCGACGGCGGCAACGACCGGATTTGGGGCAGCGAGGGCGACGATCTGCTTTATGGCGGGAGCGGCAACGACACGCTGAACGGCGAGAACGGCAATGACCGGCTCTGGGGCGGCGAAGGCGTCGATATTCTCTACGGCGGCAACGGCAACGACACGCTGTACGGCGAGAACGGCAATGACCGGCTATATGGCGGCGAGAACGACGATCTGCTCTACGGCGGCAACGGCAACGACACGCTGTACGGTGAGAACGGCAACGACCGGCTCTGGGGCGGCGAAGGCGCCGATGCGCTCTATGGCGGCAGCGGCAACGACATCCTGTACGGCGAAAATGGCAATGACCGGCTGGAGGGCGGGGCGGGCATCGATCGTCTCTACGGCGGCGGCGGTGCGGATAAGCTTTACGGCGGCGACGGCAACGATCTGTTTATCTTTACGCGCGCCAGCGATTCGCTGCCGGCGCTGCGGGATCTGATCGGTGATTTCGCCAGCGGGCGCGATAAGATTGACCTGTCGGCGCTCGACAGCGCGGCGCATCCGCTGCACTTCACTTCGAAGTTTACCGGCAAGCTGGGCGAGATGCAGATGCTCTGGGATGTCAACACCCATCTGACCCATCTCAGTCTTAACCTGACGGGGGACAGCCGCCCGGATATGACCATCGATATCGCCGCGCATCCCAATATGCGCATTGATTTTATTGTGTAAATAAACAGAGCGGTCTCGACTTTGCCGCTCAGGCTGAATAGTATCCTCTCTGCTACGCTTATAAGGACATCAGGTTTTTCAACGTAAAAATGGAGGTTATATGGGTCTGTTAAGCTTTGTGAAGGACGCAGGAGAGAAACTGTGGGATGCGGTAACGCACAACACGGAACAGCAGGACGCTAAAATCAAAGAGCATTTACAGAAAACCGGCGTGCCGGATGCGGATAAAGTGCAGGTTGAAGTGAAAGACGGCCAGGCGACCGTAACCGGCGAAGGGCTGAGCCAGGAAGCGAAAGAGAAGATCCTGGTGGCGGTGGGCAACATTGCCGGCATCAGCGGCGTTGACGACAAAGTCGCCGTGGCGCAGCCCACAGCGGAAAGCCGCTTCTACACCGTGAAGAAGGGCGATACCCTGAGCGCCATCGCTAAAGAGATGTACGGCAATCCCAACGAGTACAATAAAATCTTTGAAGCGAACAAACCGATGCTGAGCAGCCCGGACAAAATCTATCCGGGACAGACGCTGCGTATTCCGCAGTAAGCATTTCAGGCCCGCCGTCCGGCGGGCTTTTTATTGGCCTTTCACAGAATGACCCGCTTTTGCTCTCTTTTTCGCCCAGCGCTACCGCTAACCTTTTCAGCATCTTATATGCCGCGCGCCAGCCTCATGCCGCCTTTTAACCCTGTAAAACCAATGCTTATTTCGATAAGAAAATTCGATTGTTAGCATCTACGAAAAGCGTATAGTGGGGCGCGTAATCGGAGGGTTAGCATAATGTTAAGAGATCACTTAGAAATTGATGAGAGCGACACGCTGGAACGCGTGGAAGAAATTCTGTTGAAAAACCGTGGCCAGGAAGAGATCACCAAATGGTCGATTAAAGGGCCGGACGGCCATCTGAAAGGTCGGGTCACGCTGTTCGATAAATTTTGCAGCCGCCGCTCCTGGCCAGTTAACTACCGCATCACCCAGCACGACAGCAACGGTAAGGTTGTTGTCGATAAGCTGACCGACAGCCTGTAATGTCCGTCGCGTTTACGCGGCGCGGAAACAGTAAAGGGGACGCAGCGTCCCCTTTTTTGTCCTTATCGTCAGACTCACTCAGGGCGCGAAGACCGCGCGCAGACAGCCATCTTCCTTGTGCTTGAACATCTCATAGCCTCGCGGCGCCTCTTCCAGCGAAAAGCGATGCGTCGCCATAAAGGCCGGATTGAGCTCGCCCTTCGCCACGTGATCGAGCAGGCGATGCATATAGCGCTGGCCGTGCTGCTGGGCGGTGCGGATGGTCAGGCTTTTATTGATCATCAGCCCCAGCGGAAACTTATCCATCACGCCATAGACGCCGAGAATGGAGATATTGCCGCCTTTGCGGCAGGAGTAGAGCGCCTGCCGCAGCGCCGCGCCCACGTCCGTCTCCAGATGCAGCAGCTGCTTGGTGCGATCGTAAACCTGGCTCAGCCCCTCGCCGCGCGCTTCCATGCCGACCGCGTCGATGCAGCTGTCGGGGCCGCGGCCGCCGGTCAGCTCCAGCAGCGCTTCATGCACGTCCGCCTTGCTGTAGTCGAGCGTAATCGCGCCCGCGTGTTCGCGCGCCATCGCCAGGCGCTCCGGGAAACGGTCGATAGCGATCACCTGATGCGCGCCCATCAGCCAGGCGCTCTGCATCGCCATCAGGCCGACGCCGCCGCAGCCCCAGACCGCCACGGTGTCGCCGGGATGGATATTACAGAAGTCCGCGCCCATATAGCCGGTCGGCGCCGCGTCGGACAGAAACAGCGCCTGTTCGTCGCTGACCTCGTCCGGCACCACGAAACAGTCGTTGTCGGCAAAGGGCACGCGCACATATTCAGCGTGCGAACCGGCGTAGCCGCCGAACGCATGGCTGTAAGCGTAGATGCCGCCGGTGGCGTGACCTAAGACCGGTTCGCCCTGTTCCCAGTGCGGGTTGGTGTTGTCGCAGCAGGAGGGCAGCTCGTGCTGGCAGTACCAGCAGGAGCCGCAGGAGATAAATGAAGGCACCACCACGCGGTCGCCGCGTTTGATGTTTTTCACCGCGCTGCCGGTCTCCACCACTTCGCCCATAAATTCATGGCCGAGAATATCGCCTTCGCGCATGGTTGGGATCAGCCCGTCGATAACGTGCAGGTCGGAACCGCAGGTAGTGGTTAAACGAACTTTGATAATGGCGTCGTGCGGGTTGAGCGGCACAGGGTCCGCCACGGTCTCCACGCGTAAGTCATTGACGCCGTTCCAGCATAGTGCGCGCATTACGCCTCCTCATCTTTGCGGCTGTCGTGACGGCCAGCGGGCTGCCCGTCCAGGGTGGGGATTTCGCCGGTTTCGGCCAGGCTTTTAAAGCGGTGCAGCGCCTTGCTGAGCTGCTCTTTAGGGAACAGATCGAGCAGGGAGGCGACTTTTTTGCCAATCTTGCCGCCCGGCGGGTTGAAGCGCAGCGTCAGCGTCAGTTCGGTGCCCCATTCGCCCGGCGCGGGGCGGAACTGCAGCATGCCTTCATTCGGCACGTCGGCGCCCTCCAGCGATGCCCAGGCGATCACCACGCCGGGCTGTTCATCGACGATGCGGGTGCGCCAGCGATAGCCTTTCTTCAACGGCCCCTTGACGTGCCATTCCGCTTCAGCGTCGTTTAGCACGGTAATGTCGGCGAAATGCGCCATAATCTGCGGCAGCGTGGCGGGATCTCGCCACAGCGCATAGAGCCGATCCGCGGGCTGGCCCACGGTGATCCAGCGGCGCAGCATAATTTCATGCGCCTCGTGGGTGCCAGTCGTTTGAGCTTTCTTACTCACAAGACCTCCGGTAGTGAATAGCGGTTGCGATTCAGTCTGTGAATGGGAGTAACAGCCTGCGTTACCCGACATAAAACGCCCCCGAGCCAACGAGCGGCGCGGGGGCGAATATCAGAAGAGATGAAAGTGGTGCCGCAGACTGAAAAAGCTCCAGTAGATGACGGAGGCGATCAGATAGGCCCAGCAGCCCCAGTAAGCGACCGGCTCGCGTCTGTGCTTCTCTTTCGGCAAATTGATAAATAAATAGAGCGCGGCGGCGATTAGCGCAATAAAGTAAAATATTTTCAATTTATTCTCCCTTTTTCCTTGGCCTGTCAGAACATAGCGTTGTAAAAGCTATAGCACAGAAGCGCAAACAAGGAGAACAAACCGGCGCAATTCGCCGCGTATCGGTTAAGGCGCGTAATGACTCTGCTGGCGCAGCCACTTCTCCAGCGCCGCCGCTTTCATCGGCGCGGCGCAGTAAAATCCCTGAACCTCGTCGCAGCCTAGCTGGCGCAGCAGTTCAAAGGTGCTTTTATCCTCGACGCCCTCCGCCAGCACCACGTAATCGAGATCCTTTAGCATGCTAATCACGTTGCGCACGATAATGTCGCTGGCGGTGTCAAGCTGCAGGCGGCTGATCAATGAGCGATCCAGCTTAATGATGTCGATAGGGATGCGGCGCAGGTAACTGATGTTGCTGTAGCCGGAGCCAAAGTCGTCGAGCGAAATTTTAAAGCCGCGCAGCTTCAGCATATCGAAGCCGTGCAGCGCATCCGGACTGGCGTGGATCTCTTCCGTTTCCAGGCATTCGATGCCGAGATATTCCGGTGTCAGGCCACAGCGCAGCAGCCGCTCCTCCTGGCGATCGGCGAAGCCGGGACGGCAGATATCGGAGACGCTGACGTTAACCGAGACCGGCAGATGAATGCCTTTTTCCGCCCAGCGCTGCAGCTGCCGGATGGTGCTGTCGATCACCCAGTCGGTCAGCTCCGCCATCAGGCTGGTGCCGACAGCCAGCGGAATAAAACGGCCCGGAGGAATCTCTCCTTCCACCGGGTGTTTCCAGCGCAGCAGCGCCTCCAGCCCGACCGGTTTACCGGTATGCAGACAAATTTTCGGCTGAAACACCAGATAAAGACCGTAGCGCCCGCGCACCGCCCGCGCCAGATCGTTCAGCAGCTGAAACTCCTGGTTGCGTCGGCTGTCGCATTCGCTGTCGAACGCCTGCCAGGGCGTCTGGCGCGCAATCGCTTCATGCAGCGCGCTCAATGCGCGACGCACCGCTTCGCGCGGCGGCAGTGAACGGGGAGAGAACAGCACTTCACCGACGCGTACCTGTAAGTCTGTCGTGATGGTGTCGCTCAGTCGCGCATTAATGCCGCGCAGCTTTTCGCTACAGGTTTGGGCGTTCAGCTCGTCGTCGTCGCGCGCCAGCAGCGCGAAGCGGCCGTGGCTGATGGTGTAGAGCAACGGTTCGCTGACGCCGTTCAGCCGCTGATGCAGCACCTGCGTCAGCTCGCGCAGCAACCCCTCCGAGGCGGCCATACCGAGCGATCGCGCCACTTCGAAAATATGCTGCGTATCAATGCAGTCAATCATCAGCAGCCGATAAGAGTGCTGCGGAAGCGTATCGGCGCTCAGCTCCAGGTCCCGCATCAGCCGCTGACGATTGGGCAAACCGGTCACGGTATCGAGGTAGCCGTTGGCGTACCAGGCATCCAGAAAGGCGGCGGTCAGGCGCGCCAGCGTGGTCAGCGTGGCCTGCTGCTCTGCGCTAAAGGCGTGCGGCCTGGTATCGGTTACGCAGAGCGTGCCGATAACGTAATCTTCCCCCGACACCAGCGGCGCCCCGGCATAAAAGCGAATAAAGGGCGCGCCCCGCGTCAGCGGATGATTGCTGAAGCGCGGGTCCAGATGGGTGTCATGGCAAATCAGAATCTTTTCGCACTGCACCGTATGGCGACAGAACGCCTGCTGCAGCGTCGTCTCCGCCAGCGTAAAGTGTTGAGCCGCTTTAATGTACTGTCGCTCTTCGTCAAGAATCGAGACGAAGCAGCTGGGAATGCCCAGCAGCTGACTGGTCAGCAGCGTAAACTGGCTCAGGATCTCATCCCGGCAGCGATCGTTTTTTTTCAACAGTTCCAGCGCTGCCCGCCGCTTACTGTGTTGTTGTGTTATCTGGGTAAGCATATTGTCCGCCTGGCGTCGGAACGGTAATTAAAAAAGGAGTGATTCTACCCAGCAAATTATCGGCCCGTTGGGTCTTTGCTTTAATTTTACTTTTCGCGCGATTTTTCTTTCTGCGTGAGCTGTGCCAGGTTTATAGGGGGAGGAGATTGATATGAAACGTGATGTACTGAGTGAAGAGTATTATGACGAAGTGTGTCGGGTGATTGGCGATGCGGTGATTGTGTTGGCCGAAAGCGGCTTCGATACCGAACGCGACACGCTCGCCAGCCTGCTGTGGCAAACGCGCCTGCGTCGTCACGACAGCGATCGCGACGAGCAAAAGGTGCTGGAACACGCCATCCGGCTGATTAAAACCTGATATCTCACTCAGCGTGCCGCACAGGCAGAGAAGGGAATTCGGTGACTAAAAAATGACGCAGGTGATCAAGACACCATTCACCATCTTCCGCGCGCTGGCAGCAAAAGGCCAGGGTGATCTTTTTACCACGCGCGCCGGCGATCTCCAGGGGAGACCAGCTCCACTTGAGCGCTGAACGCGCGTAGCCCACCATCGCGCCGTCGCTGATATGGTGTTCGATTTCCTGCTTCGCCAGATAGGCCCAAAAATAGTCATCCAGATTCGGTGTATCGTCCGTGAGCAAGGCGGGCAGGCCAGGGCGGAAGGCAAAATCGACATAGCCCGCCACTCCCTCCGTCAACAGACGATAATCGCAGCCGAGCGTCATAAATAACCCATCCTGTAAATTCACCTCCTCCAGTAATCGACGCAGATTCGGCGATCGCTTCGCTTCTTCTATCTCATCAATGCGTTGCGTTTCATGGATCAGATCGATGCCGCCGTAATTAACGCTGCCGTCGCTATAGCTTTCACGTGGGTAGGGAAAGGTAACGAAGTGGTCGTTGAGTTTTTCCTGTTCCATATTAGGGCCTTATTGAGTGAGTTCTGGTTATCCTGCGTCATCCGGTGACAAATGCCTGGTAAAATTGTGCCATGGGCCGAATAGCCAGGCTGGTTTTAGGCCGTCGCTGGAAATGCATGTGCCTGTTTGTTCGGCACTTTATCCTCTGTTGCACGCATTTTTATTCAGGCTAATTAGATAATATAAATAAGGAAAATGTAATGATTGATCGTATCGAATACTGTATTGAACGCTGCTATCTGTGCGCGGCCGCCTGCGAGCGTTGCGTCAGCTCCGGCTTGATGTCGCCCGACTGGGAAGCGATGCGCGACTGTCTGCAGTCGGCTTCACAGTGTGCAACGTTATGTCGCCTGGCGGCGCAATACCTCGCGATCAACACTGAGTCAGCCTTACAGCTTTATCAGATTTGCATTGAAGCCTGCGAGGCCTGCGCGGAAAAGTGCAGCAAATATCAGCTTCTGTCCTGTCGTCACTGCGCGCAAACCTGCCGTCAATGCGCCATTCTGCTGAAGGAGATCATGGCGTAAGCCGTCCGCACCTGTGGGAAATTTATTTCCCACAGGTCCAGGTAATCATCTTATCCTGCTGCGGATCGATCAGGCGGAACTGGCGATCGGAAATGCGCTGAGCCAGATACCCTTCTTTCGTCACCGCCGCCGGAATATAGCGCGTGCGATCGGTGGAATGGAGCGGGCCGCTTTCCACTTTCACATCGTCGTTAGCGACGCTGAATGAACTGACTAAATCAAATACCCTGCCGCGCGTGACGGCGGTTTCCTGGCCGTAAATCGTGGCGACTTTTCCTGGACACTCTATCCCCTGCGGGCCGGATGAACAGGCGGCAAGCAAAAAGGGAAGGGTGAACACCATCATACGCAGCATAGTCATTGCCTTTTCATTCTGTGGCTTTCCCTGCCGCAAAGCGGTCAGTAACGGGCGCGATGCGCTTTAATCATCATAGCATCAGCGCAGCGAAAACGGCGGCCTCCGGTCATATCGACCCGTTAGCGCCAGTGAAAAAAATGTCTTAACTTGGTTTGACGCGATAAATTTGGCAATATGTGCGCCCTGTCACGAAAGGGAAACGATGAATGAAAGAAGAAGAAGCGAGTCTGATGCTGATTCGTCACGCTGTAGCCAACCTTCCTCAACCGCAGAAAACGCAGGTGGAAGCCTGTATTGCGGGCATAAAAGGCGTAATGCGCGATTACTCCCATGAAGACGCCGGCCTGGCGTTGATGCTGGTGGCGGCGGAAGTGGCCGCAGAGCAGGAATAATCCGGCATCACCCTGAGGGGCGTAGTCGCCCCGGCGTGATGCAGTAAAATGTGGCACGCTTAGCGGTTCATCTCTTTGACCAGCCAGGCATGAATCACCGTTACGATATAGCGCTGCTGCGCGGCGCTCAACGGCTGATGCGCGGTGATATTGTGCCACTTCTCCAGACAGCCCCGGCAGCAGGTGGCGGTGGCGTGCTGGGCGATAAACACCGGATGGCCGCGCATCGGCGTCTGTTTGCCATCGTTACGCGGCTCGGCATCGGCCAGGCGCCTGGCGATAAAATCCGCCGCGTGCTGGTCGATGATCTCCGGCCCTTTCTCCAGACAGTAGCGACGCTCTTTCTCGCCCAGACGGAACCGGCGGCGAAAGGGCGAAGCGGCCAGCCGCTGGAACAGCAGATCAAGTTCAGACATAAGGGACTCCCGTTAATCGTGCGATCTTAACCACGGGTCAGGCGCTGTCAAACCGCAGCGCGTGAAACCGGCGCTGCGGCGCGCGATTTTTTCGCCGCCGTCGGCGCAGACAGGTCTATGATTAATGTGGTTTTCTTACAACGCGAAGGAACAGAGCGTGATGAAACACTTTTTATTCGCAGCTGGCGTTGCGACGCTGTGGCCTGCGTTTGCACACAGCGAGACGGAATTTCAGATAACCTGTCCGGGGCGTCCGGTGATGACCGTATCGCGCGCGCAGCACGGCTTATCCACTTTAATGTGGCCGCCGCACCATTTTCAGGTCGCTTCCGGCCAGACGCGCACCACGATAAATAACGGCGAGCAGGTCGCCATTACCCGTTTTCGCAACGGCGACAGATTAATTATTAATCACACCCGTAACCAGGTCTGGTTCGCCAGGCACAAGAGCGACAAGCTGGAATCCTGTAGCCGCAGCACCAAACGCGAGGTGGAAGCGGTAACGCTGGAGCGCTTTGACGATCGCCGCGTCGACTCATAACGCCGCGCGCAGGCTCAGCCCGTCGCCTGAGACGCGCCTTCCTGGCGCAGCACCGGATGGCCGCTGACGCGCAGGCGCGCCTGGCCGCCCTCAACGCTTAACTGGCCGCGCGCCCCCAGCGGCAGCGTGACGGTCTGCCAGTCGTGCCCGAAATCGAGCCCATCGATCACCGGCAGGCCGGTAATATCGCGAATGCGTTGCCAGACGACGGCGAAGTCAAAGCCGTTGTCATAGGCTGACGGCATAAAGCCGGTAAAGCTGCCCACCACGATGGCGCGCTGGCGCGCCAGGACGCCGCACTGATGGAGCTGTAGCAGCATGCGTTCGATGCGGAACGGATGCTCGTTAATATCCTCGATCACCAGAATCCCGCCTTCGATAAGCGGCAGCCACGGCGTGCCTGGCAGCGTCATCAGCATCGCCAGGTTGCCGCCCCACAGCGTGCCTTCCAGCGCGGGCAGCGCTGCGCTGTTGCTGGACCATTGCAGCGTGAATTCCGGTTCGGTCAGCGCCTGCCAGAAATGGCGCCAGGTGAACTCGCTGAGTTCAGGCGCGCCGAAATTGCCGCTTAACATCGGGCCGCTAAAGGTGATCAGCCCGGTTTTCGCCAGCAGCGCCAGCTGCAACGCGGTCAGATCGCTATGACCGCACAGCGCCGTCGGTTTGCCTGCGAGCTGCTGCTTCAGGCCGCTGTAGTCGATCTGCTCCAGCAGCCGCGTGACGCCATAGCCGCCGCGTACCGCCAGAATGATATCGGGCAGCGGGCTCAGGCGGGCAAGGGCGTTGATATCCTGCAATCGTTCGGCGTCGCTGCCGGCAAAGCGCTGAAAGCGACGGCTGATGACGCTCTGATTCGCTACCTGATGGCCTGCAGCCTCCAGCCGCTGCACGCCCAGCGCGGCGGCGGCCTGGTTATGACAATAGCCTGACGGGGCAATCAGATGGATAGTGCGGGGCGTTTGTGAATTCATTAATAGCGGCTCCTGAATACCTGGACAGAGCGGACAGCGGCAAAACCGACAAACGGCAGGGAAGCGTTTCCTTCGCTGCGCCCGTTTACGCGGTTGCGCTGTCTGATTTGTGAGCTGCGCCGGTTTTCTGCGCAGAAATCCGGCATCTTTTCGCTTTTTTCGCGGTCCAACTGGCGTAATGATGACGAAACGGCGACGTAAAATCATCATTTGTCACACTTTATTCGCGAATTAGGAAAGGCGGCAATTTTTAAAAGCGAACCGGTAAGTAACATGGAACAGAGCAACCAGGCTTCGAGGAACCTTATAGCGTGAAATTCAGACTGCTTGTGCTTTCTGCACTGTTACTGTCGGGCTGTGCCAGCGAAAATGCCCGACATGTCGCTCATCAGCAGCAAACCCCGTTAACCAAAGCGCCGCCGAGCCGCGTATCGCAAGCCTGGTCGATGTTTACCGAAAATGCCGCCAGCCACTACGGCGTGGATGAGCGTTTAATCAGCGCTATCATCAGCGTTGAATCGGGCGGCAACCCGGACGTAGTCAGCCGCTCCAATGCCGTCGGCCTGATGCAGATAAAAGCCTCCACCGCCGGGCGCGAAGTCTACCGAGCGCAGGGACGACGCGGACAGCCGACCGCCGCTGAGCTGCGCGATCCGGCGAAAAATATCGATATCGGCACCGCCTATATCCATCTGCTGCAACAGCGGATGCTTTCCGGCATCCGCGATCCTGAAACGCTGCGCTACGCTACCATCGTTGCCTATGCCAACGGCGCGGGCGCGCTGCTGCGCACCTTCTCACGCGACCGCGATCGCGCCATCGCCATGATTAATGATATGTCGCCCGATGAATTTCGGCGCCATGTGCAAACCCGGCATCCGGCCGCACAGGCGCCGCGCTACCTGTGGAAAGTCAATACTGCTTACCGCACCATCTGACGCTTAGACGCTGGTGATTTGTTCTCGCCTTCTTCATTGGAGGCGGAATCCGCGACGTTCACCTCCGGCAGGATACCGCCGGTGAACTGCACATGGCGGATCGGGAAGGCGAAATGGACGTCCAGCGCCGCCAGCCGTTCCATCAGCTGCAGGTTAATCTCCTGCTGAATATCCATATATTTGTTGTAGTCGGCGTCGGTGACGTAGTAGATCACTTCATAGGTCAGCTGGGAGACATCGAACGACAGGAAATGCGCGCGGTCGAAACGCGTTTGCTCCACGCCCTGAATAATCTCCTTCACGATGCCGCCGATCTGGCGCGCTTTCTCCGCCGGCGTGTGATAGCTAATGCCGAAGCGGAACTGAATGCGGCGCTCCTGCATCCGCTTGTAGTTATGAATCGTCTGCTGCAACAGAATGGCATTGGAGCAGACGATCTGCTCGCCGCTCAGGCTGCGGATGCGGGTAGTTTTAAGGCCAATATGTTCGATTGAACCGGCAACGTCGCCGAAAACGATAAAGTCGCCGATTTCAAACGGCTTGTCGATGCCAATCGCCAACGACGCGAAGACATCGCTCAGCACCGTCTGGATCGCCAGCGCCACCGCGATGCCGCCGACGCCTAAGCTGGCCACCAGCGCGGTGATATTGACGCCCATGTTGGAGAGGATCGCCAGCAGGATAATCGCCCAGATAAATACCCGCAGCATAATGCCAAGGATCACCATGGTGACCGGGTTGCGTACGTGCGTTGGGTCGCGCAGCATATTGCGCAGCCAGAGGCGCACGCCGCAGTCGAGCCAGAGCGCGAACTGAAAAATCAGCGCGATAAACCAGCCGTGATCGACGACGCTGCGCCAGGTGGCGGGCAAATCGATAAATTTAATGGCGATCAGCAGGGAGAAAATAAACAGCAGCAGCCGGCTGGTGGTGCGCAGCATTTCAACGGCGATATTGTAAAAGCGCGATGAGTGATGCTCGCTGAAGCGCCCCAGGCGGGTGCTGATAAAGGCAATCAGCGATCGCAGCACCCAGTAGATGATCAGGGTGCCGCCCACGACGATAGCGGTGTTGATCCAGAATGACTGATTGGTGAGTAGCGACAGCGTCTGATCGGAAAGTATGTCCTCCATCAGGGAGTATCTCCTTACGGTTGATCGGGCAAAAAAATCAACTGTAAGCCTGGCTCAGGGCTATGCCGTTTGCCAGGTTGATGGAAGGCCGTGTTTAACGGAAGCGCATCGCTTTTTCGCGCGCCGCGCGTTCAAGGGCGAAGATAACCTGTTGCAGCTGGCGCTCCTGTACGGCGCTAAGCGAGGTGAAGCGGAAGCTCAGGCGCGGCGTGTGAATCGTCTCATTCTTGCTGCTGACGGTGGTGCGCGTGCCTACATGCAGCAGCTGGGCGTCCACCTGCATCTCGCCATATTCGCCCATATCCAGCCGCAGGCCACGCCAGATATCGCCGCTGGCGACGTTTTCCGGCAGCTCGCTCTCCACCAGCACGCCCACGCCGCCTAACGACAGATCCTGTAGACGGAAACGCGCTCTGCCGCCGCCCGGCCAGGTGGCGTGACAGTAAAAAACCGGCGCCAGCGGCGCGCTGATGCGGAAATATTCGCGCCGCTGGATCTGTAACAGTTCCGACGGCAGCGGAGCGCTGAAGGCGGGCAGGCCATCGAACTGGGTAGGGTTCAGCTGCGGCAGGATAAATTCCACTTTGGCGCCGCGCATCTCCGCCGTTACGGTCAGCGCGCGCATCTCCAGCGTTACCTGGTTGTCGTAATCGTTGCTGCCATAATCGATAATCATCTGCTCTTTATCAACAAACAGCACGCGGCTAATAAACTGGCCACGCGCGTGGGCGACCATTACCGGCGTATCTTCACGCTCGATATCGCGCAACACGCCCAGCACAGCCAGCGTACCGCGCTTGTAAAACTGTTCATTGTCGGTGTCTTTCACTTACTGCTCCAGCGCTTGTTAAAAAAGTTACAGTTACTGTTACCTCAGGATTATCGGCAGCGCCGCCGGGAGGTTTACGGCGTCGGTAATATTTTTCGGTAATTTTTTTCTGGAAGGTTTTGCCTGAAATCACAGAGTTAGAAATTTGTCCTATACTTGTTGCCAGAAGTGAGTTGAGCAGGATGGCCGCTAACGATTCAGGAGGGCAGGTAATGTTTTCGAAAAAAGATACGCGCGACAGCCTCGAATATGCGCAAGATCGCACCCGTGAAGCAGGTAGCGGTCTCTGCTGTGGAATGAACAACGCAACGCATCAGGCGTGTTCGTATGTGAGAAGTAACCCCTGGGCAGGCGTTGGCGCCGGCGCCGTAGTGGGATTTATCGTTGGTATGTTAATTAGCCGTAAATAATAAGGAGCTACAGATGGGAATTCTGTCATGGATCATTTTTGGTTTAATCGCCGGTATCATCGCTAAATGGATCATGCCTGGTAAAGATGGTGGTGGTTTCATTATCACGATTATCCTCGGCATTATCGGTGCGGTCGTCGGCGGCTGGATCAGTACGCTGTTCGGCTTTGGCAAAGTTGACGGCTTCAACTTCGGCAGCTTTGTGGTCGCGGTTATCGGCGCCATTGTGGTGCTGTTTATCTACCGTAAAGTGCGTCACTGATTATCGCGCATAATAAAAAGGAGGCTTCGGGCCTCCTTTTTTTATGTGCGCCGTTCTGGTTTTTGCCGCTGCTGCTGAATAGCCGGAAAGCGATGTTCCAGCCAGTCGGTTAGCGCCAGCACATGCTCGCTCGCCTCGCGGCCCAGCGGGGTCAGGCGGTATTCCACATGCGGCGGCACTACGACATACGCTTTTCTCACCAGCAGGCCATCCTCCTCCATATAACGCAGCGTCTGCGCCAGCATCCGTTCGCTGACGCCGCCGATGGCGCGGCGAATCTCGCTAAAGCGCAGCGTTTGATCGCGCAGCGCCAGCATCACCAGCATCGTCCAGCGGCTGGTAATGCGTTTCAGCAATTCGCGCGAAGGGCAGTCAGGATTCAGCAGCTCGCCGCGTAGCGGAGACGCGTCGGTAAAGGCTAAGTGATTTTTTTCCATGCTAACATTCCTGTAAGTACTTACTTTTAGAAAGTGTATCTTTTACGCTGCTTTTCTACCACCGTAGATTGAAAGGGAGAAAAGAAGATGATTGCAATTACCGGCGCGACCGGCCAGCTTGGCCGTTTGACCATTGAAAGCCTGTTAAACGACGTCGCTGCTGAAAAGATCGTGGCGATAGTGCGTAACCCGGAGCGTGCGCGCGATCTGGCGGCCAAAGGCGTCACCGTGCGCCAGGCGGATTATAACGACTCCGCTGCGCTGGAGCAGGCGCTGGTGGGCGTGGATCGCCTGCTGCTGATCTCCTCCAGCGAAGTGGGGCAGAGGGTGGCGCAGCATCAGGCGGTGATTGATGCGGCGAAGAAAAACGCTGTGCGCTTTGTCGCCTATACCAGCCTGCTGCACGCCGATCGTTCTCCGCTGGGTCTGGCGCAGGAACATTTGCAAACCGAAGCCGCGCTGCGCGAGTCCGGTCTGGCGTTCGCGCTGCTGCGCAACGGCTGGTACACCGAAAACTATGCGGCCAGCATTCCCGCCGCGCTGAAATTCAATGCCTTTACCGGTGCGGCGGCGGAAGGGCGCATCTCCTCTGCGGCGCGGCGCGATTATGCGCAGGCGGCGGCGGTAGTTATCTCGCAGGCGACGCCGCAGGAAAAGGTTTATGAACTGGCTGGCGATAGCAGCTACACGCTGGCGGAATTCGCGGCGGAGATCGCCAGTCAGAGCGGCGTGCCGGTCGCATGGCATAATCTGCCGCAGCAGGCGTTTGCCGAACTGCTGATCGGCGCGGGACTGCCGCAGGGCCTGGCGGAGATGCTGGCCGATTCCGATGCGGGCGCGGCGCAGGGCGGCCTGTTTGACGAAAGCCGCACGCTGAGCCAGCTGATTGGTCGGCCCACAACGCCCTGGCAGGAAACTATCGCCGCCGCGCTGGGCGGCTGAACATACCGGTAGCATACTCATAAAAAAGGAGGCGAATGCCTCCTTTATTATGCGACTCACGCGCGGGCTTTAGCTAAACAGATGGCCGCCAGATAAAGGAGGCGAATGCCTCTCTTATCTTTAGCGCATCAGAAATCGTAGCCCACGGTCGCCACAACCGAACGCTCTGCGCCCCAGTAGCAGTTGCCGGTGCCGTAACAGGCGGCGACATAATCGCGATCGGTCAGGTTATTGGCATTCACCTGCACCCAGGCGCCTTTCAGCTTGTTATTCCAGACGCCGAGGTCGGCGCGCACCGAGGCATCCAGCAGCGTTGCCGATGGCAGACGAGTGGTATTTTCATTATCCGCCCACTGTTTGCCGATATAGCGCACGCCTGCGCCGGCGCTAATGCCATAATCGAACTTATAGTTGCCCCATAGCGAAGCGATCTGATTCGGCGTCACGTACGGCGTGTGTCCATCGTTGCCGTCAACGCTATCTTTCATGCGCACGCGCGTCACCGAATAGTTGGCGATGGTACTGAAGCGCGGCGTAATCTGATTACGCGCTTCCAGCTCCAGCCCGCGTGAATGCACCTTACCGGCAGGCTCATAATAAGAGGTATTCACAATACGGTTGCCGACATCTTTCTGCGTCAGATCGTAAACCGCGATGGAGTACATATCGGCGGTGCCGGTCGGCTGATACTTCACGCCTGCCTCATATTGTTCGGCGGTGGTCGGCTTCAGCAGATCGCCGTTCGCGTCCGGCAGGCTCGAAGGGGTGATTGCCTGGCTGTAGCTAACGTAAGGCGACACGCCGTTATCGAAGGCGTAGAGCAGCGAGGCGCGACCGCTGATATGGTCATCGGAGCGACGGCGGCTGGTGTCGGTGGTGTCGTTGGTGCTTTTCGCCACCAGGCGATCGTAGCGGCCCGACAGGGTCATATGCCACTTATTCCACGCCATTTCATCCTGTAAATAGACGCCCGTCTGGTGGTAGCGGCGCGTTTGTTCATAAGCGTAAAGGCCGGCGATGCGGTCCGCGTCAGGGTTTGCAGGATCCCATGCCCGCTGCCAGAAGCGCGAGCCGCCTTCGCCAGTGCGGGCATTCAGCGGATCGACATAAGCGCTGGCGTCCCACAGGCTGTCGCGATACTGATGGTAATCCGCGCCCAGCACCAGCGTATGTTCCACTTCGCCGGTGGTGAAATCAGCTTCCAGTTGGTTATCGATAGCAAAGGCGTCCAGCGAAGAACGCTCGCCGGAGTAGTAGCGATCCAGCAGGTCGCTATCGCCGCGCCAGCCAATCTGATAAACCTGATCCAGATCGACGTTGGAATGGGTATAGCTGGCGTTGGAGCGGAAAGCCCAGGTGTCGTTAAAACGATGTGAGAACTGGTAGCTGTAAATCTGTTCGCGGCGCTTGAACTGGTCGATGGCGCTTTCACCGTCATAGAAACCGTTGCTGAGCTTTTGGCCATTGTGCGCCGTGATGCTGCCTTCGCCCGGCACCGAGCCGTGATAGCCGCCGGACGGATCTTTTTGCAGATACGCTTTCAGCAACAGCGAGGTGTCGCTGTCAGGCTGCCAGAGCAGGGAAGGCGAAATCGCGTAACGTTCTTCACGCGTGTGATCGTACTGGGTATCGCTGTGGCGGGTGATGCCGGTAAGACGAAACGCCCACTGTTCGTTTATTGCGTTGGTGTAGTCGAAGGCGGCGCCGGTGGTGTTGTTATTGCCCGCCATCAGACGGAAATGGCCTTCCTGCTGAAACTGCGGCCGTTTCGAGGTCATCATCACCAGGCCGCCGGGCACCGTCTGACCATACAGAGCGGAAGAGGGGCCTTTAATCACGTCGATACGCTCAAGGAACCAGGGATCGACCTGCAACGCATTATAACTGCCGCCGTCGGTCATCAGACGCAGACCGTCGAGGAACGTATTATCAACGTCGCCGCCGTGGAAGCCGCGCAGCGAAACCGTGTCGTAGCGTGTGGCCGCGCCGGCGAAGTTGGTAAAGACGCCGGAGCTGTAGTTCAGCGCCTGGTTAACATCCATCGCGCCCTGATCTTCGATCTGCTGCCGCGTCACCACCGAAACGGACTGGCCGGTGGTAATCAACGGTCGATCGGTTTTTGTCGCGCCGGCGCTGGTTTTGGCGGTATAGCCAGAGGTCGGCGAATCGGCGGTTTCGGCTGGCTGCGCGGTGACCACCAGCGTATCGGCGGCAATAACGAAACCCGGTACGGCAAGCGCCAGCGAGCAGAGCAGCGCGGAACGTTTCAGGTTGAAAGGCATTCCCATCTTATATCCCTTAAACAGAGCGAAAAGGCCGCTTCGGCGACAGCACGCGGCCGGAAAAGGTAAATGAGAGGTTAATCTCATGCAATTGCGAAAACTAATGAGAATTATTATCTTTCTCTCTTGATGATTCAAGATGTAATTTATCCGATTATTTCCAGATAAATGGTGTGGTTTCAGAGGATTAAGACGGGGAAAGCCAGCCTGGCCACGTCGCCAGGCTGTTATTCATTACTGCGCTTTCTTCAAATCACCGACGTTATTACAGGTCACGCCTTTCGGACAGTACATATCCATCAGCTTCAGGGTGACGCCGTTGGTCCAGCCGAAGCCATCCTGTAACGGATATTCGCCGCCGCCGCCGCCGCCCAGATTGCCTTCAACCACATATTTTTCCACCAGCTTATGCTCGCGGTCATAGGTAGCCTGCACGTTATCCAGGAAGCGGATGCCGATCTCTTTCGCCAGCGTCTGCTTGCCGTAGTTGTTCAGCCCTTCGACCGCCACCCACTGCAACGGCGCCCAGCCGTTCGGCGCATCCCACTGCTGGCCGTTATGCACGGTGGTGGTCACCAGACCGCCCGCTTTCAGCAGCTGTTTTTCCACCGCATCGGCGGTTTTCGCCGCGCGATCGTCGGTTGCCGCCTTCATATAGAGCGGGAAGAGGGCGGCTGCCGTCAGCTGCGTGCGTACGCTGTTGCGTTTCCAGTCATAATCCGCATACCAGCCGCCTTTTTCATTCCACAGATAACGGTTGATCGCTGCCTGACGTTTCTTCGCCAGCGCTTCGTAGCGTTGGCTCTCTTCATCATTGAGCGCCACCTTGCTGGCGTGCGCCAGGGTTTTCTCCAGATGGAACAGCAGGGCGTTCAGATCCACCGGTACGATTTCCGTGGTACGGATCGTAGAGAGATTTTTCGGATCGTCGAACCAACGTGAACTGAAGTCCCAGCCGGACGCTGCGCCGGAGCGCAGGTCGCGATAAAGATCCGCTTTATTGCGCTGGGTCGCTTTTTCCGCCGTGGCGATATCATCCATATAAGATTCGGTGCGCGGTACGTCGCGCGCATCCCAGTAGCGGTTCAGCACCGTGCCATCTTTCAGCTTAACGACGCGCTTGCTGGCGCTGCCGGATGCGACACTTTGCGCATCCGCCATCCAGTATTTGTACTCTTTTTGCAACTGCGGCAGGTATTTGCTGTAGACGCTCTCTCCCTCATGCTGGGCCAGCAAATTGACCATCAGGCTGAAGAAGGGCGGCTGCGAACGGCTGAGGTAATAGCTGCGGTTGCCGTTGGGGATATGCCCGTAGACGTCCAGCTCGTGAGCAAAGTTATCCACCATATCCCGCACGCGATCCCAGTGGCCGCTTTCCGCCAGTCCCAGCATCGTGAAGTAACTGTCCCAGT
The DNA here is from genome assembly GCF_024610815.1 of Mixta sp. Lineage (NCBI taxonomy): Bacteria > Pseudomonadati > Pseudomonadota > Gammaproteobacteria > Enterobacterales > Erwiniaceae > Mixta > Mixta sp. Next base: position 898 of record NZ_JANION010000097.1, on the reverse strand, counting down.
AATAGACTTCACGGAAGCGGCCGCCTGGCACCACGTAGGGTTTCGGCAGCGGCAGCAGCGAATCGTACTGGTTTACCTTATCGGTAGTGCGCGTCAGCACTGGCCACAGGCCGTCGATATGCTCGCGCAGGCTCTGATTAGCGGGCGGCACGTAAGCTTCGCCTTTGGCGGGCAGGGTGAAATTACTGTCGACAAAACGGCGCAAATCAAAATTGCGCTGATTTTTCTGCATCTGCCAGTCGGCAAGAATCGATGCCGGATTAAATTTTGGCACCGCATCCGCAAAGGTTTTCTGATCCGGGAAGAACTTAGCCGACTGCACCGCATGATAAAGCGGCCCAAGGCGTACATCCGGCGGCTGCGGCGCGTGCTGCTCTTCCGCTGCTTGTACATAAAACGATCCCGTTGTCAGCGCGCCGGCGATCAGCATCGGCAGTACCAGTGCGCCTTTCCATTGAGTGGTTGCGGCCTTTTTCGTCATCAGTATTCTCCTTGTCCAGACCAGACATAGCCTGTAAGTGTTTGACCCTTCAAAAAACATTAGACGAATTTTAATAGTTTGCTTGTAGTCAGGGTGGGAAATGTGAGTTGGATTAGGGTTTATACCTGAACTTTTGTCCAGGTCTTGCTTTCATGCCATTCTGCTTACCCCACAGAAGCTACGTCCTGGAAAGTTTCCGCCTTTCGTCAATAAATCGCGGAGCGTCTTAAACGGCAATGTTTATCCGCTTTAAACAAAAAGTATTCAATAAAGGATGAAGGTGATGCTGCCAACTTACTGATTTAGTGTATGATGGTGTTTTTGAGGTGCTCCAGTGGCTTCTGTTTCTATCACCTGTCCCTCCTGTTCAGCTACTGACGGGGTGGTGCGTAACGGCAAAAGCACTGCCGGACATCA